>JAYVNT010000045.1:0-7638 GCA_043758285.1 Flavobacterium sp. | reverse complement strand
GCCGGCAACGGCAGTTGGAGGGCTGTTGATAGTTAAAATTTTAGTATCTGTGGCATTTCCACATGGAGCATTTCCATAAACAGTAAGAGTTAAGGTCACACTTCCAGCCGATATATCAGCAGCACTTGGGGTATAAGTACACGATGTTAAAGAGCTAGCGTTAGCAAAAGTACCCGTTCCGCTTGAAGTCCAAGCGATAGAAGTATAGTCAGTAGCACTAGAACCCGCAGTTATGTCTATAGGTCCTACTGTAGAACAAGTTGATAATGCTGTTCCAGCAACTGCCGTTGGATAGATTTGAATGGTCAATGTTTTTGAAGAAGTTACATTAGCACATCCACCATTAGAAGCTGTAAGTGTTATCGTTACTATTCCATTAATAATATCTTGGTTACCAGGAGTATAGGTGCAGGTTGTCAGTGAATTAGGATTTGTAAAAGTTCCATCTCCACTTGAAGACCAAGTTATCAGAGTTTGGTTTGTAGCACTAGAACCACTTGTAATATTTATTGCTCCAGAAGAAGAACATGTAACAAAATCAGTCCCAGCTACAGCAATCATTGGATTATTTATAGTTAATGTTTTTGTAGAAGTTGCACCACCACAAGGAGCGTTTCCATTTACAAATAATGTTAAAATAACACTTCCAGTTAGTTTATCAGTAGCACTTGGATTATAAGTACATAAAGTTAAAGAATTGGCGTTTGCAAAAGTACCTGTTCCGCTTGATGTCCAAGTTATTGAGGTATAGTTTGATGCACTAGCACCAGCAGTTATATTTACTGCTCCAGCAGTAGAACAAGTATTTATAGCAGTTCCAGCAATTGCATTAGCAGCAGTAATTAATGTTAGGATTTTAGTTGAGGTTGCATTAGGACAACCTGGATTTGAAGCCGTAAGTGTTAAGGTTACACTACCAGCTGCTATATCAGCCGCACTAGGATTGTAGGTGCAAGTTGTTAAAGAATTAGCATTGGTAAAAGAACCCAAACCACTTGATGTCCATGTTACCGAGGCATAGTTTGTAGCACTAGAACCTGCAGTTATTGCAATAGCTGTATTAGATGAACATGCGGTAATCGCACTTCCTGAAACGGCAGTAGGCCCTGAATTCACACTAAGACTCGTAGTATTAAATATACTTATACTATTAGTACAATAGGAAGATGTTAAATTTGTTATTGTTACTGTAGTTGCTCCAAGATTTAAAGTTGATGTTGAAAAAGTTCCTGTTCCTGGACTACCTGCGGTAAAAGTCATTGTTGCTGTACTTCCTACAGCTATTGTTGCACCACTAAGATTGTAAGTTACAGTATAGGTTCCAGAAGCTAAAGTAGAAGATTTAAGAGTAACCGAAGCTCCCGATACGCCACACAAAGGACCATTTGATGTAGGTGTACTTGTTAGTGCATAAGTAGGACAGGTGTAGGTTATTACAACGTATCCAGCAGCACCATTTCCACCAATAGAACTTTTGGTACCACCACCACCACCACCACCATAGTTAATAAGTGAAGATGAACCTGCACCAGTTGCCAAAGTTGTACCATTGCCTCCCGCACCAGCATTACCTCCACCAGAAGTTCCACCAGTTGGTACTGAGCCATTACCTCCGTTGCTAGTAGTTCCACCACCACCACCACCACCACCACTACCAGAACCATTTAGTCCGGCACCACCAGCCCCACCATTAAAGGTAGAACCACTTCCCCCACTTCCCCCAGCACCACCATTTGTATAGCCAAATCCACCAATTCCTCCATTAGCAGTAACAGTAGTTCCTCCGAAAGTAGCAGTAGTATTACCACCGCTAACTCCATTTGGAGATGCACTAGATGTTGCACCATTTCCAAGACTACCAATAGTTATAGTATAGGTTGTTCCAGCAGTTACAGAAACAGAGGTGTTTTTGGAATAGCCACCGCCACCGCCACCGCCAGCACCATCTTTATTAGTTGTTCCTCCATAACCACCACCACCACCACCACCATAAGCTTCTACTTGAATAGTAGTTACACCTGTAGGAGCTATAAAACTTCCTGTTGTAGTATAGTTTTTTGTTGTTTGTGCATATCCAAAAGTCCCTATGGAGAGGGTAAATAATATTATGCAACTTTTTTCTACTTTTTTAAGTAATAAATTTTTCATAACTCGGGGTATTATGATTTATTATTTAAAATGAAGTTTTAAATCTTCATTCTGTTTATTTGACAGCTCAAAACTAGAATTATTTTTAAAATAATCGATAAAAAGCATAAAATAATCGATGAAATACACATTTAAACGTTTTTATTAAATAAAAAGATTACAGTATTAATGTTGTTGTGATTAAATATAATATGTTTTACATATCATCAATAAGTTCTTTGTGAAATGGATGAAAAATAGAAATGTGAAAAATAAAAAAAGGTTTGGAAATTTTCCAAACCTTTAACTTTTCGTAGCGAGAGAGAGATTTGAACTCTCGACCTCAGGGTTATGAATCCTGCGCTCTAACCGACTGAGCTACCTCGCCATGATATGGCGCTCTATGAATGCGGGTGCAAATATAAAATTAATATAAATGCTTCCAAAGTTAAAACACTTATTTTTTTTATTTTTTAAAAACGTTTTTTTTTTGATTTTATATTCTATATATTTCCAAAAAATTTGTTTTAATCATGAATAATAAAATACGTTATGAGCTAGAGTTTCCATTAAATTCTTCTCCGCAATTATTGTATCAATATATTTCAACACCATCTGGTTTGCAGGAGTGGTTTGCTGACAATGTTGATTCCAGAGGAGAGTTTTTTACCTTTACTTGGGATGGAATTGACGAAAATGCTCGTCTTGCTTCCAAAAAAACAGGTGAGAAAGTAAAATTTAAATGGGTTGATGACGATAAAAAAGATACCGAATATTATTTTGAATTAAGAATTTTGGAAGATGAAATTACAAAGGATGTTTCTTTAATGGTTGTTGATTTTGCAGTTGAAGACGAATTGGATGAATCAAGATTGTTATGGGAAAATCAAATTTCCGATTTAAAACACGTTATTGGTTCTGTTTAAAATTAACTTTTTAATATTTATATTTGTCCCTCCCGTTCTATAAATGAGGAGGTTTTTTTATGATAAATTTTAACGGTAAAATTCAAGATACAAATTTTCAATTGTCAGTTTCGAATCGTTCATTTCTTTATGGTGATGGTGTTTTTGAAACTTTGAAAATTGTAAATAATAAAATTTTATTTTTTGAAGATCATTATTTTCGATTAATGGCTTCTATGCGGATTATAAGATTGGAAATTCCGATGTCTTTTACCATGGAATATATTGAAGGACAGATTTTAGATCTTTTAAAATTCAATTCTATACAAAATTCTGCTCGTGTTAGATTTACTGTTTTTAGAAATGAAGGCGGATTTTATTCGCCAATCAATAATTCAATTTCGTTTGTCATTCAGGCAACTAAATTGGAAAATGTAAAATATAAAATTTTAAAAAGTCAATTTGAAGTCGATTTATATAAAGATTTTATAGTTCCAAAACAATTACTCTCAACGCTTAAAACTGCTAATAAAATTACTCATATTACAGCGAGTATTTTTGCTAAAGAAAATAATTTAGATTCTAGCTTACTCATAAATGAAGTTAAAAATGTAATTGAAGCAACCAATGGCAATCTATTTATATTGATGGGTAGCAAATTAATAACACCACCAATCTCAGAGGGTTGTTTGTACGGAATAATGAGAAAACAAATTATTACGATTGCAAAACAGATAGAATCAATAGAAATGATTGAAGAAGTAATATCGCCTTTTGATTTGCAGAAAGCGGATGAGTTATTTATAACCAATGTTATCATCGGAATTCAACCAATCACAAAATACCGTAAAAAAGAATTTGAAGTTAAGTTAGCGAATCTGCTAGTAGAAAAATTAAATACTTTAATAGAAGCTTAATTCAATGTTGGATTTTCGGGAGCATTTGACCATATTAAATAATCGCCGCCGAGTTCTAGGATTTTCTTTTTCCAAAAATTGACAGATGCTTTTCCCAAAATCGTATCCTCGTAAATATTATTAATCAAAATCCATGAATTGGCTAGTAATTCTTTCTCTAATTGTTGAGCATCCCACCCAGTATAGCCCAAAAAGAAACGAATATTTTTTTTCTTTAAAATGCCCTTATTGATTAAGTCCTTTGTTAATTCAAAATCGCCACCCCAAAAGATGCCATTGGATATTTCGATACTATTTGGAATTAAATTAGGAACATTATGAATAAAATATAAATTATCCTGTTCTACAGGACCGCCATTATATATTTTAAAATTAGACTCAATTTCGGGCAGTAATTCTTTAATAGTATATTTTAAAGGTTTATTCAAAATAAAACCAACTGATCCTTCGTCGTTGTGATCTGCCAATAATATTACAGATCTATTAAAAGATAAGTCACCAATAATAGATGGTTCGGCTAATAGTAAGTGTCCTTTTTCTAATTTTTCTGCAATCATTATCAAATAATTTTATTAAAGTTCGAAAATATTTTTATAGTAACCAAAATATTGTTGACAAAAAACAAAAAAACCATTTCGAGATATCGAAATGGTTTTTGTATATAAGAAGAAATAAATTATTAGTTTACTGCTCCGTCTAAATCTGCTCCTGCTTTGAATTTAACAACATTCTTAGCAGCGATTTTGATAGTTTTTCCTGTTTGAGGATTTCTTCCGTCTCTTGCAGCTCTTTTAGATACTGACCAAGAACCGAATCCTACTAAAGATACTCTTCCACCTTTTTTCAAAGTTCCACTTACATTTCCTAAAAATGATTCTAAAGCTAATTTTGCTGCTGCTTTTGTTACTCCTGCGTCAGCTGCAATCGCATCGATTAATTCTGATTTGTTCATAATATTAGTTATTAATTGTTGGTTAAACATTCTGTTAATGATAACAAATTTAAATGGAATTCCTTATCACACAAGAGTTTTTCAATTTTTTTCCAGCATTTGTTGATAACTTCATTTATTTGTTGATAAACCTAAGCTTTTTACCTATTTTTTCATTCAAATAAAGCCATGAGTCCTTATTCTGCTTGTGCTTTTTCTGAAAAGGCAATACCATTTAGTAGTTCATTTACGTGCATTTTTTTCTTTCCAGGGAATTGAATACTCAAAATTTGAATAAAACCATCCTTTACCGCGACTTTAATTTCTTTTTTAGAAGTGATTATTTTACCAATTTTGAAGTCATGACTTTCTATAATTACTGTTGCTTCATAAATTTTAACGTTCCATTCTTGTACATTGTCTTTAAAAATTGACCATGCTGTTGGATAGGGTGATAATCCACGAATTAGATTATGAATTTCGGTTGCTGATTTTGACCAATCTATTTTGCAATTTTGTTTATTGAGTTTGTGAGCCGTTTTAATTTCCAGACTATCTTGTTGAATGGTTGTGTAAACATTTCCTTTTTCAATTAAAGATAATGTTTCAACAACGGCTTCACTTCCAAAAAGCATGAGTCTGTCGTGAAGTTCTCCCGCATTTTCATTTGGACTGATTTCGATTTCCATATTTAAAATCATCGCGCCCGTATCAATCTTGTCATCTATGAAGAAAGTCGTAACGCCTGTTTTGGTTTCACCATTTATAATTGCCCAGTTTATTGGTGCGGCGCCACGATAGTTTGGTAACAAGGAAGCATGAAGGTTAAAAGTTCCCAATTTTGGCATTTTCCAAACTACTTCAGGCAACATTCTAAAGGCAACAACAACTTGTAGATTGGCATTCAGAGATTTTAGTTCCGTAATGAAAGTTTCCTCTTTTAGATTAATTGGCTGCAATAATCTCAAGTTGTGTTCTAATGCGTATTCTTTCACTGCCGAATATTTAATCTTTTGTCCACGACCTGCCGGTTTATCAGCAGCTGTGATGACACCAACAACTTCATAATTCTTTTTTAGAATTGCATCCAAAATGCCGACGGCAAATTCAGGTGTTCCCATGAAAACAATGCGCAACTTTTCCATTCTTATTTTAAGGAGTATAAATTATTTGATTTGATACTAATGGTTTCATTTTCCAAAAGATTTTGAAGCGCAAAGATAACATCGTCTTTCGAAAGTTTTGTCAACTTTTGAATATCTCTTGAATTGAAGTCTTGTATTTTCAATAACGCAATGATTTTCTCAGAAACAGTTTCTGGATTTGATTGCTGCTTGTTTTTAGAAACACAATACGAACAAACGCCACAATCGTCTTTTATAGTTTCACCAAAATAGCGCATCAGCAATTTCTGCTTGCAGGTTTTAGTTTCTTTACTGTAATATAAAACCGCTTGTAGTTGTTCAGTTTTTAATTTGTTTTGTGCTTCGAGATGTTTTGACACTCTATTAATAGTGCGGTCGTCTTCGCGAACTTCGTTGAATATTATGGTAGCATCATTGTTTTTGGCAATCATTTCAATTATGTGTTTTTCTTTTAGTTTTTCTAAAAGTAGAATTACTTCTTTTTCTGTAGTATTCGATTTTTTGGCAATCAAAGTCGGGTTGAAAGCGGTTTGTGTTTCATATATTCCTGGATAAGTTCTCAAAATATTGAGCATAATCTCTTCGTCATTGGTATTTAAACTCATGTAACGGATGACTTCTTTGGAAGGAATAATAAATTGAATACTCACTTTTTCTGAAAAATCTTGAGACAAATTGATAACACCTTGCCGATCTAAAAACAGCAGTGCGTTATAGGTTTTCAAAATCGGAAAATTGTATTTGGTGCAAAATTGATTTAAATTGAAACCAAACTGCTCATCAATTCCTTCGCCATAAGCAATCTGAAAAAAGTTGCACAATTTGACAAACACTAATTTTAAAAAAGATTTATCAGCAAGCATGTTCAGTAATTGTGCTTCGGCATGCATAACATCATTCGGGTTATTGAGCAATACTGCAAATGCTTTGTCACCATTGCGTCCGGCGCGACCCGATTCTTGGTAATAGTTTTCTAAGTTTTGAGGCAGGTGCAAATGAATAATCGTTTTGACATTGGCTTTGTCAATACCCATTCCAAAAGCATTGGTCGCCACCATGACCTGCACTTTTTCATCCATCCAAAGTTTCATATGATTTTCTTTGTCTTTATAAGACAAGCCGCCATGATAATAAGTTGCAGTAAAACCATGGCTTTCCAATTGATGAACTGTTTCAAGGCAACTTTTTCTATTGGTCACATATATAATCGAAGGCTGCGGATTCTTTTGTAAAATTTGTTTCAAAAGGTGTAGTTTGTCCTCCGTTTCAAAAACCATGTAAGCGATGTTCTCCCTGTAGAATGATTTAGCAAAAACCTGTGGATTATCAAGTTTCAATTGCACTATAATATCCTCTTTAACTCTCAAAGTTGCTGAAGCGGTCAACGCCAAAAAAGGAACTTTAGGAAAATAATCTTTTAGTTGTGAAATCTTTAAATAAGCTGGACGAAAATCATGTCCCCATTGCGATACACAATGCGCTTCATCAATGGCGATAAGGTTTATAGGTAGATTTTTTATGCGTTCTAAAATCCAATCGTTTTGCAATCGTTCAGGAGAAAGATAGAGGAATTTATAGTTTCCGAATTGGCAATTATCCAACAAATCAATTAT
>JAYVNT010000044.1:0-2425 GCA_043758285.1 Flavobacterium sp. | reverse complement strand
TACTGACTTTTTCGGCGGTCTGCTTTTGTAATGTAAGCCATAATGTTGCTAAAAGTGTTTAATTTTTAGTCAACCTATTTTAGGGTTTGGCACTGCTGATGATTGCTGCAACGTCAAGCCCCAATTGCACAAAACCTTTTGTTGGTGGCAGTTTATGTCATTTTAGGGTTAGAAGTTCCAAATACATTTCCTCAATTTTGTCCTGCATGTTTGGAACTGGAAAAAGTTGAAAAGTTGTCTTGTTTGGATGCAATTGAACAAAATACATTTCACTTACAAAACCGTGTCCGAAATAATGCTCTTCTAAAATCTTTTTGTAAAGATTAAGCTGCAAACAATAATGCTGCTCGTTGCAATCTTCAATGTCTTCGCAAACTCCAAATCCTTTTTGTGTTTCTCCTGTATAGAAGTCAGGGTATCCTCTCAATTTTATCTCTTTACTTCTCTTCCAATCAAAGATTACAAAAGTTCCATCGGGCTTTTTGAAAACTGCGTCTGCCGTTCCTGCGACCATTAGAACATCGTCAAATATTCTCCATTCAGTTCGGTAAAGTTCTAAATGATTTATTGTTTTGTACAAGTCAAGAAAATATTGGAACTCAATTTTTTCATTGCGAAAGTTGTCATCGTCAAAAAATTGCTCAATATCTTTGTGCAACTCTGTTCCTAAATTTGACGATTTTACTCTCTCGTCTTCCCACTCTTGAAGTATGTCTTCAACTGAACTTCCTCTTTTCCTTGCAACCAAAGGGGCAAGTTTTTCAAAATCAAATTCTGGGAAAAATTTATGAATGAATGTTGTGCCTGAAACTGTGTTTGGATTGTCGTCTATAAAATAAAGGTGTTTGTCTTGGTTGAATTTTAAACGGTTATCTCTGATATGAGCATTGACAATATTAATATCTGACCTTTCAAACTCAAATTCCATTTGCTCTGCAATTACTTCTTTTTCTGCTTCTCTATCATCGCTATTAGATTTTAATTCCGATGTGTCAACTCCAAAACTTTCTCTTGTTCCAAATTGGTCTATGCCCAAATAAGTTTCTCTGTAACGTTGAATTGCCCATTTTTCTGCATGAAGTTTGAGCCAAAAGGGAACAGTAGCAAGGCTTTCTGCACTTTGTAAGTCGGGATGTATTGTGAAATTTGAAAAAACACTTTTAATTACTTCCGCAATTAATTTGCAACAGCCCAAAATATTCTGATGTACTTGAATTTCTGCAAACCGAATAACTATCCAACCTCTGTCATTAAAATAACTATTTCTATAATCGTCTTTGCCTTGCTCATGTGTTGTTAGGCGACTTAGACCTTCGTAAGGTTCGTCAATTTCAATATCAATGAAAAGATTTAGATTATTTCTTTCGTCAATTAGCACATGGTCTGGAACATACGGCTTTGTATTGTTTGAGATAAATAGAAATCTGTCATTATGAAATTGTAGCCCTGAAAAGTCTTTAAAGTAACGTTTTAAACTCACATCAAAATCAAGTTCTTTGTAACCTCTAATTCCAATTCTGCCGTCCGCAAGTTTCCTTGGGAATTTAATTACACTTGCAGGCTTTGGCATTGAGACAAAAGGAAAACTAAAGGGCTTTGTATTTTGTAGGAAATTGCGACTTGGCTGATAGCCGATGTATTTTACTATGTTTCTGACTTGTTCTTCTTCTTGTGATTGTGGTTTGACTATCGTAACGTTCAATTGTAGCCGTAGAGTTTTTTTTTTCAGCAATTAACCTGTTTAAGGTTGAAAGTTCAGTATCAAAGTTTTCTTTTTGCTTTTTGATTTTGGCGACATCGCTTTGAAGTTGGGTTAAGGCGGATTTTGAAAGTCCAAACTCTTTTTCAGCATTTTCTTTGGCACTCTTGTACTTTGTTGTTTCTTGAATTAGTTTTTTAATTTCTTCACTTGCTGATTTATTCTGTTTGTCAAGTAATTCAAGTTGTTGTTGTAATTTCTGTGTCCTATTGTTTTCTGCTTCGCTTTGAGTTTTGATAATTTCCAAATTCTTTTGTGCTTCTGAAATTTTTGATTTCAGTTCGCTCATTTCATTTTCCAATGCTTTTTTAGAAGCGGTTAATTGGGAAATAAGGTTTTCAAATGAAGTTCTTTCTGTTCTAAGCTCTGATAATAATTTTTGTGTCTGTTCATTTTCTTGTCTAAAAGTAGCGATGTCGCTTTTTAGTTTGTTAAGTTCATCAAAGCTTTTTGTCCTTTGTTTTTCTTTTGAAAATAGGATTGCAAGTGCGAATGTTGTCACACCAAATAATACCGCAAGAATTGTTATAATGATTGTCATATTAGGGATGTTCGGTTAAATTGCCACCAACGATTGGGTATTGCTGCAGGCTGGGAATTCATTGCTGTGTCTGACCCCAACCGCTGATGAATAAAGATATAAAAGTAAAAGTTAACAAACAAAAG
>JAYVNT010000043.1:0-7663 GCA_043758285.1 Flavobacterium sp. | reverse complement strand
CATTTGAATTTGCTTCTATCCTGTTATTAGTAGCGATGATTGGCGTAGTTTTATTGTCTAAAAAAGAAAAAACAGAGAAAAAATAATGAATAATATTTTAAATGAAGTAGGCATAGAAAATTACATTTTCCTTTCGGTACTGTTATTTTGCATCGGAGTTTTTGGCGTTTTGTACCGTAGAAATGCGATTATCGTATTCATGTCTATCGAAATTATGCTGAATGCTGTTAATTTATTGTTTGTTGCCTTTTCAACCTATCATCAAGATGCTGAAGGACAAATATTTGTATTTTTCTCAATGGCAGTTGCTGCTGCTGAAGTTGCCGTAGGTTTAGCAATTTTAGTTTCAGTATACAGAAATGTTGGCTCAATTGATATTGCCAAATTAAAGAATTTAAAAGGATAATCAGAAATGGAAACAAATTTAGCTTTACTATTACTCTTATCTCCATTTGTTGGATTTCTTTTCAATGTTTTCTTTGGAAAAAAAGTAAGCAAAGGAATTTCAGGCACAATCGGAACGTTAACCGTTTTGGTTTCTTTCTTGATGAGCATTTGCTTTTTTGCACAATTAAATCAAAACGGAAAACCTTTTGAAATCACATTATTCGATTGGATTTCTGTTCACAATTTCAAATTAAGTTTCGGACTTTTATTAGACCAATTATCGTTATTGTGGTTGTTGTTCGTTACCGGAATTGGTTCACTTATTCACTTGTACTCTATAAGCTATATGCACGATGACGAGAATATGCACAAGTTTTTTGCCTATTTGAATCTGTTTGTTTTCTTCATGATAACATTGGTAATCGGAAGCAACTTATTAGTGATGTTTATCGGTTGGGAAGGCGTTGGATTGTGTTCTTATCTACTTATTGGATTTTGGTATAAAAACCAATCATACAATGATGCAGCGAAGAAAGCTTTCATCATGAATAGAATTGGAGATTTAGGTTTCTTGATCGGAATTTTTATTCTTGGTTCTCTATTTTCGAGTTTGAATTTTATGGAAATAAAACAAGTTCTAGTAACTGGAAATAAGGATACCTTAATGCTAAGCATTGCTGCTTTATGTCTATTCATTGGAGCTTGCGGAAAATCGGCACAATTACCATTATATACCTGGTTGCCTGATGCAATGGCCGGACCAACACCTGTTTCTGCACTAATACATGCTGCGACTATGGTTACAGCTGGTATCTTTATGGTTACCCGAATGAACTTCTTATTCGATTTAACACCCGAAGTTCAAAACATCATTGCCATAGTTGGTGCTTCCACAGCTTTAGTTGCTGCTTCGATTGGGTTACTACAAAACGACATCAAAAAAGTATTGGCCTACTCTACCGTTTCCCAATTAGGATTAATGTTCTTAGCATTAGGATTTGGAGCATACAACGTTGCGGTTTTCCACGTAATCACACATGCCTTCTTCAAAGCATGTTTGTTCTTAGGTTCTGGTTCCGTAATTCACGGTTTACATGGTGAACAGGACATGCGAAAAATGGGCGGTTTGCGCAAAGCGATGCCAATCACGTTTTGGACAATGCTGATTTCTACTTTAGCTATTGCCGGAATATTTCCCTTTGCAGGTTTCTGGTCGAAAGACGAAATTTTGATGGTCGCATTTGAACACAACAAAGTATTATGGGTAGTCGCTTCTATCGCCTCTATCATGACCGCTTTCTATATGTTCCGATTGATGTATTTAACGTTCTTCAAAGATTTCAGAGGAACTCAACATAAAAAAGATCATTTGCACGAAAGCCCAACCTTAATTACGATTCCATTGGTGATATTAGCAATTTTAACTTTCTTTGGTGGTGCAATTAATTTGCCAGGATGCAATTGGTTAAACCATTTCTTGGAACCAATTTTAGCAACAAAACATGAAGAACAAGCTTTGGGAGCTCACGAATATATGTTAATGGGAATTGCTTTAATTGGTGCTATTTTTGGTATTATTTGGGCGTACTCAAAGTACATCAAACAGGCATTTGTGCCCAAAGAAGATGCTGAAATTGTTGGCTTCAGCAAAACGATTTACAACAAATATTACGTGGACGAATTCTACACATTCCTAATTGTAAAACCGTTAAATAGTTTGTCTAATTTCTTTAGAACGACTTTAGAACCAGCTTTAGGAAAAGTAGTTTTCAGTTTTGGAACTGTTGCTAATGGGATTGGAACACAAGGTAAAAAATTACAAACAGGAAGTATTGGTTTATACTTATTCGGCTTTGTAATTGGCGTTCTCGCCATAGTAACTTATTTATTTATAGCTCAATAATTTTTATATAATGGATGTAACTACTATATTAGTTTTACTGTTAGCTGGCGCAATAATCACCTATTTTTCTGGAGATAAATTAGCTTCCAAAGTGGCGCTTTTTTTCAGTTTAGGAACCTTTGGTGTTGTATTATATTTATTAAATTCTTGTTCTGAATTAAGTGATTTAAGCTTTTATGCTAACTGGATTGATATCCCAAAAGTAGCTTTAGCTTTCAAAGCAGATGGACTTTCATTGGCAATGGTTTTATTAACCACAGCTCTAACACCGCTAATCATCTTTTCATCGTTTGGTAATTCATTTCCCAGTGCTAAAAGTTTCTACGCTTTAGTGCTTTTCATGGCGTTTGCTATGACAGGAACTTTCCTGGCTGCTGATGGTTTGTTATATTACATATTCTGGGAATTAGCTCTAATCCCAATTTATTTCATAGCTTTAATTTGGGGTAATGGCGATGCCGAAGAACGCAAAAAAGCAGTAGTTAAATTTTTTATCTACACCTTGGCAGGTTCATTATTTATGCTAATTGCTTTTGCTTATTTATACCAAAAAGCAAATAGTTTTCTTTTAGAAGATTTATACAAATTAGATTTATCGGCTACGGAACAATTTTATATTTTCTTTGCTTTCTTCTTGGCTTATGCTATCAAAATTCCGATTATCCCTTTCCACACCTGGCAGGCAAAAGTTTACCAAAAAGCACCAACCGTTGGAACAATGTTACTTTCTGGAATCATGCTGAAAATGGGATTGTACAGCGTAATCCGTTGGCAATTACCTATTGCGCCACAAGCTGCAAAAACGTATATGCCAATCCTAATTGGATTGAGTATTGCCGGGGTAATTTATGGTTCGATAGTCGCTTTACGCCAAAAAGATCTGAAAAAACTATTGGCTTATTCCTCTTTGGCACACGTTGGTTTAATCGCAGCAGGTTGTTATACTTTAACGATTGACGGATTAAGCGGCGCGGTTTCTCAAATGATTGCTCATGGCTTTGTTATCGTTGGATTATTTTTCGTTGCCGAAATTATCTTCAGAAGATATGAAACCCGAACCATTGCTGATATGGGCGGAATTCGTTCTCAAACGCCAAAGTTCGCTTCTATATTTATGATTTTGGTTTTAGCATCAGTGGCATTGCCAGGAACATTCAACTTTGTTGGAGAGTTTACTGTTTTATACAGCTTAAGTCAAGTGAATATTTGGTTTGCTGTTTTAGGCGGAACTACCATTATTTTGGGCGGTTACTATATGTTAAAGATGTTCCAAAATACCATGTTAGGAGAAACCAATACCAAAGTTTTTGCAGATGTCACAACTAATGAAGCAATGACGCTTGTCGTTATCATCGGCTTTTTATTATTCTTTGGTTTGTATCCAAAACATTTAGTGGATTTTATTACGCCAAGTTTAAAAGAAATTTTAGAAACCATAAATAATTAAGGATTTAGGATTTAGGATTCATGACTAAGGAGGAATTAAAGATTAGAACAAAATCTTTTGCAATTAGAACTTTTAAATTTTTAATGGCAATTGAAAAAAATAAAGCAGTTGATGTAGTTTCTTATCAATTGTTTAAATCTTCTTCTTCAGTTGCAGCCAATTACAGAGCAGTTTGCAGAGGCAAATCCGATTTAGATTTTTTAAATAAATTAAAAATAGTTGATGAAGAAGCAGATGAGAGTTTGTTCTGGTTAGAATTTATCAAAGAATTAGAAATAAATTGCGACAAAATTGAATTAGAAAAATTAATAAAAGAAGCCGATGAATTAGTATCTATTTTTTCATCTGCAATAAGAACCATAAAATCAAAGAGTAAATAAGGATTTAGGAAATGGGATTTAGGATTACACCTAATTTACTCTCCTTCATCAAAACAATAAAAAATAAAATAGAGATTTAGTTTCAAAGGGCATCAAATCCTAAATCCTAAATCCCAAATCCTAAATAAAAAAATGAATACATTAATTGCCATATCAGGTTTAGGTATTTTTTGCCTTATTGCTGAAATCTTTAATTTAAGAAAGCTCTTGGTTCCCGTGGCGGTTCTTGGATTATTAGCTATTCTTGGACTTACCATCTCTGAGTTTAATACACCTGCTGCTTATTACAATAATATGATTGTTGTAAATAAGTTTTCGGTAGCGTTTTCAAGCTTATTTATTGTCTTGACCATATTATTAGTGGCTTTAAGCGGCGAATTCTACAAAGACCATCCCACTAAGATTTCTGATTTTATAGCCATAAAGATTTTCCTTTTATCCGGTGCTGTTGCTATGGTTTCTTTTGGAAATTTAGCTATGTTTTTTCTTGGCATTGAAGTTTTATCTGTTTCATTATATATTTTAGCAGCAAGCAGAAGGCTGGATATTAAAAGCAATGAGGCTGGGATGAAATATTTTCTAATGGGTTCCTTTGCCTCCGGGTTTATTCTATTTGGAATCTGCTTAGTATATGGAGCTACAGGCTACTTTGATATGGCGGAAATCTATGATTTATCGCAAGGCGCAGGTTTACCGGTTTGGTTTCCAATTGGGATAACGCTAATCATTATTGGGTTGTTATTTAAGATTGCCGCTGCACCATTTCATTTTTGGGCACCCGATGTTTATGAAGGCTCTCCTTCGATGACAACCGCTACCATGAGCACTCTAGCTAAAGTTGTAGCCATGGCTACACTTTATAAATTATTAAGTGGTTTAACAACTTTATCCATAAAAGTGGAATTATTGATTGTCATTATATCCATCCTTTCAATGACTGTTGGAAACATTATGGCATTGCGTCAAACCAATGTAAAACGTATGCTGGCCTTTTCGGGAGTTTCTCATGCCGGATTTATGCTTATGGCATTGCTTAGCATGTCAACCGCTGCTTCTACATTATTATATTACACTGCGGCTTATGCTTTGGCTGGTATTGCTTCGTTTGCCGTAATTATTTACATTACCAAAGACAAAGACAACGAAGCTATTTCAAACTTTAATGGTTTAGGAAAAACAAATCCGTTGTTAGCCGCTATACTAACAGCTTCACTGCTATCAATGGCTGGAATTCCAATTTTCTCTGGATTCTTTGCTAAGTTTATGTTGTTTACCCAAACCATAAAATCAGGTTATTTAGTTGTTGTGATTGCAGCAGTTATCAACTCCATCATAAGTGTGGGTTACTACTTCAAATTGATTTTAGCCATGTACACCAAAGAAGCTCCCGAAGCCAAAAAAGCCGTGCCTTTTGTATATTATGCTGTAGCCATTGTTGCTATTTTGCTAAACATCATCATGGGAATTTGTCCATCATTGGTAACCAATTTACTAAACTAAAACAGCAATTTTAAAATAAAATAAAATCCATCAAGAGTCATTTTGATGGATTTTTTAGTTATTAACACGGCTAAAAAATAATCTTCTATTATGTAACTTTACGGGATGTATGCATTAGTCGATTGCAATAATTTTTATGCTTCCTGCGAACGTGTTTTTCAGCCACAATTGAACGGGAAACCCGTTGTTATTTTATCTAATAACGACGGCTGCATTATTTCGCGTAGCGATGAAGCCAAAGCTTTAGGCATTCCGATGGGCGCACCCGAATTTAAGATTCGACAAGAATTAAAAGAAAAAAACATTCGTGTCTTTTCATCCAATTATGCTTTATATGGCGATTTGAGTAATCGTGTGATGAAAATTCTAGAAGGTTTCACACCACATACAGAGCCATATAGCATAGACGAAGCTTTTATGAATTTTGATGGCGTAATCGTTTCCGATTTTCATCAGTATGGCGTACAGATAAAACGCCGTGTAATGAAATGGCTCAGCATTCCGGTTTCTATTGGCTTTGCCGAAACCAAAGCGTTATCCAAAGTTGCCAATAAAATCGCCAGAAAGTATCCCGAACAAACTAAAGGTTCCCATGTAATTGATACGGAAGAAAAACGCATCAAAGCTTTGAAATGGACCAAAATTGAAGATGTTTGGGGTATTGGTTTCCGACTGACTAAGAAAATGAAATCCAAGAATATCAACACGGCTTATGATTTCACGTTGCCACACAATGAAACCTTCATCAAAAAGGAAATGGGAGTTACTGGTTTGCGATTAAAATATGAACTAGAAGGCAAATCGGTATTAGAATTAGATTTGCCAAAAGATAAAAAAACCATCGCTATCACCCGAAGTTTTGCTGGCAATATCACTACGCTTGACGAAATGAAAGAGCGCGTTTCAACTTTTGCCACGGTCTGCGCCGAAAAGCTTCGCAAACAAAAATCCTGTTGTCATGGCGTGATGCTGTATTTACGAAAAGACAAGTACATAGTCGAAACGCAACGGTACAATTTTTATAAACTGGAAATCTTGCCCTTTGCTAGCAACTCTTCTATTACCATTAGTAATTTGGCTGTGAAAATGCTAAAAGAAATGTTTGAAGAAGGCGAAATTTATAAAAAAGCAGGCGTTATTGTAACCGAAATTATTCCCGAAAATCAAAAGCAATTCCAATTGTTTGAAGAAGAAAATCCAAAACATTTGAAACTAATGCAAGTCATGGATGCCTTTTATAAAAAAACAGGCGAGCGAAAAATTCGTTTAGGAAATCAAGATTTACAACGCACCTGGAAAATGAAACAAGACCAATTATCAAATAAATACACGACCAATTTTAAAGAAATTCTGGAAATCAAATGCTAATAAAACCCAACCTTACTTTTTTTATTCCTGATTCGGAAAACAGTAAAGAACTTCTTTATTTCTCGGGCGGAATCAAAGCAGGATTTCCATCGCCGGCTGCGGATTTTGACGAAACCAAAATCAATTTGGATAATGTATTGGTCAAAAATCGCGAAGCTACATTTTATGCCAAAGCAAGTGGTAACTCTATGATTGGTGCAGGCATTGACGATGGCGATATTATGGTTATTGATAGAAGTTTGGAACCCGTAAACAATAAAATTACCGTCTGCTACATTGATGGCGAATTCACTGTAAAACGAATCAAAATCGAAAAAAAAGGTGTTTATCTGATGCCTGAAAACAAAGAATTTCATCCTATAAAAGTCACCGAAGATAACCAATTAATCATATGGGGAATTGTGACGTATGTGATAAAGAGTGTTTGATAAGGTTTCAATAGTTTATTGCGTAAGCTGAAAGAAAATGCTAATCGTTGAGTAAACAAACATTAAAAGGGTTTGCAAAGACAAACCAGCTTCAGCAAATATCCTCCTCACTTGGTGTTAAACTAAAAAACAAAAAAGCAACTAACCATTGAGTTGCTTTTTTAATTATACCAATCCGTGGCACTACATCATATATATAATTGGTATTTAGCGTAGCGTGTCTAAAAAATCACTATTAATACCCCGCACC
>JAYVNT010000042.1:0-2432 GCA_043758285.1 Flavobacterium sp. | reverse complement strand
ACCTTGCTAACGAATCCGTTCAGGAGCAACGTATGAAATTATATGATTCTTTGGTTAAATAATACAATTAGTTAATATTAATAGACGGCACGACATCGACAGAATTGACTGAAAAGAAATCAAATATCAAAACGACAGAAGTTCAAGCGAAAAAACTTTTTGACGAAGGCTATGAATTAGCTTTTCACAAAAAAAAGAAATTAAAACCTTGGGGCAAAATTTTTGACTTGTGGAAAGCCTCAGCGATTGAAGGACATACACGAGCACAATTTTATTTAGGAACTTGTTATGACTTTGGAAATGGAGTTGACAAAGACATTTCAGAAGCATTTAATTGGTATTTGAAAGCTGCAAAAAAAGGGAAAATGGAAGCTCAATATAACATTGGTTTTTTTTACAAAGAAGGTGTATTAGTAAAACAAGACTATAAAAAAGCTGTTCATTGGTATTTACTTGCTGCTATACAAGGCGACACCGAAGCTCAAAGAGATTTGGGTTATTGTTACTTTTATGGACAAGGTGTAAAACATGACCTTCTAAAGGCCATTTATTGGTATAAAAAAGCCGCTGACAAAAATGATGACAGGGCCATTTACAACTTAGGCTTGTGTTATGAATTCGGAGACGGTGTGATAAAATCAATTCGTTGGGCAAGATATTATTATTTAAAAGCGAGTAAACTTGGGTACAAGAAAGCAACCAATAAATTAAAGAAACTATGACAGTGGGCAGAAGAAATACTGGTATAATGCAACAGCATTTATGCGAAAAAAATGGTTCGAACTAATCGCTTAGAAAAGCAGTTTATTCACTTAGCTGAAAACCGTTAGTTAAAGAATTATTAATAGCCTATTAAGGCAAGTTATTTTAAAGACGCCCTTAATTCACTCTTAGTTTACTCCCTACTTTTAAGTAATACCGTTTTTCAGTGCCATTTAAAACACACAATTGTTTCATGGATAAACCGTAACGCTTAGCAACTTCAAACCACGAATCACCACGTTCTACTGTATGTATCGTAGCATTACTTGGAAACGCACAAATACCATAACGCGATTTTTTAATGATAATAGAATCGTTAAAGGTTTTGTTTTCTGTAAATGAAATAATGGACGCAGGATTAACAGCCTGACCTTTGAAACGAACTTCAAAATGTAAATGTGGCCCTCTACTTCGTCCTGTATTTCCGCCTAAACCTATGAGTTGACCTGATTTTACAATTTGCCCTGATTTTACTTTAATTTTAGATAAATGAGCATACACCGTTTCTAAGCCATTGTAATGCCTAATAATAACCACATTTCCAAAGCTACCTTTTACTTGAGCAATCCTTACCATGCCATCAAAAGCAGAGATAATGGCATCGCCCCGATTTAAATGAATATCAATGCCTTTATGCATTCTGCCATCACGCCAACCAAATTTTGAGGTAACTACTCCCATTTTTGGATGATTGTAAAAGCCTAACGAATCACTTTCGATATGAATAATTTGAGATTCGGGAAATTCTGAATCTGGCGTCATTTGAAAAACAGTACTCTCATCAAAATCATCATAAAAATTAGTAGCTGGTAATAAACCATATTTCAACATGGTGATATTAGCTTCTTTGGAAACTAATATGGAATTGTAATA
This sequence comes from Flavobacterium sp., assembly GCA_043758285.1. Lineage (GTDB taxonomy): Bacteria > Bacteroidota > Bacteroidia > Flavobacteriales > Flavobacteriaceae > Flavobacterium. Next base: position 797 of record JAYVNT010000042.1, on the reverse strand, counting down.
ACTAATTTCTTCAATCTGTTTTTCGTCAATATAATCAAGGTCTAACAAAGAATCTACTAACTGAACTAATTGCATTTTAGTGATCGTATTTTTTTGATTAAAAACAGTTGTAGCCAAAATTTTAAGACGACTCGTGTCTTTTTTTGGTTCACCTTCTGCCCAAGAAAACCTTGGTAAAAGAAACGCAACTAACAAGATATAAAAATGCAATTTCAAATTGTTAATAAGTATTTAATGATATTATAATTTTATATCGAAATATAAATGTAGAATTAAATATCAACAAAAAAACAACTAATTTGAATATGCCAAAATAATCGACGAAAATGTTTGTTATAATAAAAATAATGCGCTTATTTGTTAAATACAATACTAAAAATAATGGTAGCAAACGCTGAAATTAAAATTGAAAAAATTGCTAAAAGCAGAGTAAGTGAGTACGATATAAACGATGTGCCTTTTGGTAAATGTTTTTCTGACCACATGTTTATTGCTGAGTATGCTGATGGGAAATGGGGAAAAGCTTCTATTATGCCTTATCAAGATATGCCAATGAGTTATGCGATGTCTGCATTACACTATGGACAAGCTATTTTTGAAGGAATGAAAGCCTATAAAAATGCAAATAATGAGGTAAGTATCTTTAGACCAATAGAAAATTTTAAACGAATTAATAAATCAGCCATACGTATGGCTATGCCAGAAGTTCCTGAAGAAATTTTTATGGGCGGCTTAACTGAATTATTGAAATTAGATTCAGCTTGGATTCCAACCTCGGATACAGGTTCTTTATATAT
>JAYVNT010000041.1:0-7674 GCA_043758285.1 Flavobacterium sp. | reverse complement strand
TTGATAAATCAAACAAACATGAATTACCATCATTGTTGTCATCGCAAACTATATAATCTGAAGGAGTCGTGATGGTGGGTGGTGCCGTTATGTTTATAGAAATATCGGCTCTTGTGCTTTCACATCCACCAACTGTTTGACTTACATAATAAGTAACAGATGAACCAACTGCTCCGTTTGTTAATGGTGTTGGTGCAGTTGCTGAAGCACTACCTCCAGTTAGATTAGTTCCGTACCAGTTTAGAGTTCCACCAGCGCTTGGTGTTGCAGTCAAAGGGACTGCTGCAGCATTTTGACAATATGTAATTGGATTAACCCCAGGAGGGACTGAAACTGAAATAGGATTTACAGTAAATGGAGTTGGAGTAGAAATACAACCTGAAACAAGGTTTTTAATAGTAATATTATAAACGGTATTAGGGGTTAAATTAGCGAAAGTTGGGCTTGACTGGTAGGTTATTCCATCAATACTGTAAAGTAAATTTGCTCCTAAAGGAGTAGTGATTACAATAGAACCTCTTAGTACCACACAATTAGGTTGCGAAACTATAATAGTTGGTGAAGACGGTGGTAAAGGAATAGTGACATTTATAGAAGTTGCATTTGAACACCCAGAAACTGGATCAAATACGTTAACTGTAAAAGTTCCTGAAACAGTGGCAACAGATGGATTAGGGGAGTTCAAAACAAGGCCTGGTCCATTCCACGTAATGGTAACACCTAAATTTGTTGAATTTCCAATAAGTTTAACAGTACAATCAGTTTGATTAAATGTAGAACCAGATACATTTGGTGCTGTAGCGGCAGGATTTATAATTATATTAGTTGCTGTTGATGTACAACCTATTGAAATATCCCTTACTGTAACTGGATAATTATTTGGAATTAATCCATTAAATGTTGGACTAGCTTGATAATTAACTCCATTAATACTGTAATTATAATTGGCTCCAATTGGTGAAGTTACAAAAATTGTGCCCGTTGGTATTGTACATGATGGTTGAACTGTAGCTGTTGCAGTTGTTGATGGTATTGTTGGAATCGGATTAACAGTTAAAGCAATTGGTGTCGAGATACAACCTGATATTAAATCTTTGATGGTTACATTATATGTATTAGGTGCTAAACCCGTAAAAGTTGGGCTTACTTGATAAGTTGGGCTTACTACACTATATTGATAATTTGAATTCTGATAATTATATGTTCCTACCCCTGAGTAATCTTCTGTACTAGCACTAATCCAATCGGTTGCTGTCCAATCGGCAGGATTCCAAGTCATCGATGGATGTGGAGCCAGTGTGTTTCTTGTGTAACTATATCCTGGAGCCCCTGCAGGAGTAAATGATGTTCCATCTGTTTTTCCCCATAAGTCAAATTCAACATCGGTAATAGTAGCCAATCTAATATTATCGTTAAAATTAACTCCTGAGCAACCTGCAAAAGTTAAATTGGGCATGACTCCACCAAGATTAGTTGGACTTCCAACAGCAATAACAACAACACTATTATTTAATAAACTTCCAGACAAAGCAAAATCGCATGTTCCTGTCACGGTAGCACTTCCATTATTATAAATTCTAATTTTATAATTAGCTAAATTTACAGTTGCTCCTGTTCCATTATAAACCTCTATGTAAGTTAATGAACCTGCATTTGTATCTGTAACCTGAGAAATGAATAAATTAGAAGGAATAGGCAATACCGTATTTATTGGGCTTGTAAATACAATTGTTCCGGTAGGGTTTGCACAAGTGGGTTGTTGCGTAACACTTGCAACAGGAACAGGACATGGTGTACTTGCATAACACGTTTGTGTACCTGATGCGTAACAGCCACTTCCGACGGGTGTCACTATGATTTTAACTTGGTCACCGGGATTTAATGAATTAACTGTGAGGTTTAATGAAGGTAGTGTAGGTAAAGAATTAATTACACCATTATTTATTTGATAGGAAACTGTATAACCAGTAGCAGCAGGAGTACCGGTTGCACCGCCGCCAACAGGAACCCAATTGAACGTAATTGAATTATTGGTTGTAATACCGCACGTTATACTAGGAGCTAATCCTTGGTTTACATTGACCGAAATTTGTCCTTGCAACGAACAGGTATTTAATGTTGTAAAACTAAAATCATCAAGAGCGAAATCATTACCACCGGGAAGAGTAATAGTATCAAAAATTTCAATTACTGCCAAAGTATTTGCTCCAGAATTCCATACAAAAGGTGTAAATTGATCCCATCTACATGCTGTAGTAGTTAAATTCAAAGTACCAACAGTAATTCCGTTGATAACAACTCTTATGTTTGCAGAAGGATTAGAAATATTTAAAGACTGAGCAAAAAAAGTGAAGGTGTAATTTTGACCCGGATTAACGGCGATAGATTGTCCCCAAACTAAATCATTACCCGAATTTGAGATAGAGCCATCAACAACCATCATGTTCCCAATTCCTGTTGTGTGATCTACACAGGTGGAGAAAAATCCTGGTTCCCAGTTATTAGGATTGGTTACAATGCCATACGCTTTTTGAACTAAAGTTGCATTAGTTGGGGTGAAATAACTATAATCAGAATCAAAACCAAAGTTTCCGCTTGAAAAACTTCCATTAGAAATTAATTCTGTGGTGGTAGTAGTTGGCGATGATGTAATTGTATATGTAGTAGTTTGAGTTGGACTAACCGATTGAGAATTGCTTGGCGAAACTAAAGAAGCATCTGCAGGGTTTGCTGTCCAAGTGTAGGGACTAACACCTCCACTTACTGTTAAGGGTGGTGTTAAACTTCCTCTACAAATAGTTGCTGTTGGGCTAGTCGTTAATGAAGGTTCGGTAATTGTAATATTATTGATGGTTACTTGTGCACCCAAACCATCCACTACTTGAATAGAATAGGTACCAGGTAATAATCCCGGAAAAACTCCATTAGGATTACTTGCACTAGCAGTACCCGTAAGATTAAAAGTGTAAACTCCGTTACCACCATTGGCATATCCTATTATAGTTCCATTATTGGTAGCAGTACAGGTTGCATTTGTTGAAGAATTAGAAAGAGATAAAGGAGCCGGTGGTGCTGTAACTGAGAAGTCATCAACCGCAAAATCATTTCCAACTGAACTAGTATTACTATTATAGAGCTTAATATTGACACAATTACTTGTTGGAACAAAAGTATAAACTACGGGTTGCCAACCACTAGCAGTTGGTGGGGCTGAACTTGTTCCCGATATTAACGTTACCGAATTTGCATTTAAAATTTGTACTACTATAACAGCTGGTGTTGGCGTTCCTGCTACAGCACCATATACTGATCGTATCCAATAGCTAAAAGTGTATGTTGTACCAACTGTTAAGCCACAAACGCCGCTTCCGCCATTACCAGCTTCCCAAAAATTTGGCTGCCCGCCATTACCATTGCCATCAAAAATCATCATGTTTCCTGAACCGCTAGTGTGATCGCCACTAGCAATAAAAGAAAGTAAGTTCATGGGTTGTGGGTTAGTCGTTATTGCAAAGTTTCCTTGACTTGTTGTACCCGAAAATGGTGAAAATAGTTGCGTATATCCTCCACCATTAATATTAAAACCAACGATTCCACCGGTTTCAAAATTGCCATTATTCAAGAGATTTTGTGAAAATCCTTGACAGGAAATTAATGCTATTACCAGTACTACTGATTTATATAAAAAAGTAATTGTCTTCATTCTGAAAAATAACTTTTAAGTAGGTCTATAATTTATTGTTGGGGCTTGTTTAAAAATCGGAATCAAAGATACTGATTTTAATGGCATTACTATATATAAAGCATATAAAAACCTTGAGTAATGAGGTTATCATTCTATTGTTGTATCAAAGTGCTAATGTTTAAAATTATGACTTGTTTGGTTGTTGTTATAAATACGTAAACCTGTATTGCTCTGCCGACATCCATTTACTGCAATACGTATACCTGTATTGCAGTAAATTAAATTTTCGCATTGCCTTCATTGCTAGTAAGAAAATAACGTGTATAAAAGTGTTTTATCCGGCAATAAATTTATAGGATGGTGTTTAAGAGGCAAAATAAATTCGATAAAAAGCTGCAATAATCGATTAAAAGCATTTACGATTTATGCTTTCTTTCTACGCTGTCTTTCAGTCTTTAACAAGTTCAATTCTCTACTTGTCTGTCCGGCGACAGAGGTGTTTTCTTCGGCGCGTCGAATCAAATAGGGCATCACATCGCGAACGGGCCCGAAGGGTAAATATTTGGCAACATTGTAGCCGTGTTCTGCTAAGTTGTAGCTGATGTTATCGCTCATGCCGTATAATTGTCCGAACCAAATTCGGTCATCATTTTTAGAGATGCCTTTGGTTTGCATTATTTGTATCAATTTACAGGAGCTCTCTTCGTTGTGTGTTCCTGCAAAAATGGCCATGCTGTCTAAATTATCCATCATGTATTCCATCGTTACATCATAATTGGCATCTGTCGCTTCTTTGCTTTCGCAAATTGGGGTTGGATACACCATTTCGTCGGCACGTTTGTGCTCTTTTTCCATGTAGGCACCTCGAACGAGTTTCATCCCAATGAAGAAACCCTCTGCTTTGGCTTGCTGATGCAATTTTTTTAAATAATCTAATCGATCCCAACGGTATAACTGAAGGGTATTAAAAACAATGGCTTTTTCTTTGTTGTACTTTCGCATCATGTCGGTAACCAAATCGTCGGCGGCATCTTGCATCCAGCTTTCTTCGCCATCTATCAGCAGCGCAACATCTTTGTCGTGTGCTGTTCTACAAATCAAATCAAATCGGGAAACGACTCTATTCCACTCTGCTTGTTCTTCAAAAGTAAGGGGTTGCTTCTCTCCTATTTTGGTATATAAATCAAATCGTCCCAAACCGGTTGGCTTGAACACCGCAAAAGGAATCGCTTTTTTTTCTTTAGCAAATTCAACGGTTTTCAATGTCATTTCTAAAGCAGCCTCGAACTGCTCTTCTTCTTCTTTTCCTTCCACGGAATAATCTAACACAGACGAAACGCCTTTGGTAAACATTTTATCAACCACCGAAAGGCAATCTTCTTCATTAACGCCGCCACAAAAATGGTCAAAAACGGTAGCTCTTATCAAACTCTCTACTGGCAAATGTGCCTTCAAGGCAAAGTTAGTAACCGCAGTGCCAATGCGGACTAACGGCTCGTTATCAATCATTTTAAAAAGAAAATAAGCACGTTCTAATTCGGTATCGGTTTTAAGGGCAAAGGCAACCTGAGTGTTGTTGAAAATGTTTTCCATTTATTTTAAATAATGCGACAAATATAAAAGAGTTTTATCAATTATTCTATTTTAAAAAACTAGTTTGAAGCAGCAATTTTTTTAATCATTCCGTTGAAAATAAAATAATGAAACGGCAGCATACTGTACCAATATAATCTGCCAAAAATTCCTCTTGGTCGGAAGGTTGCTATTTGATGTAAAACATTACTCTCGTCGATTCGAAATTCTAGCCACGCTTCGCCAGGCACTTTCATCTCGGCAAAAAGCAATAACCGTTTCCCTTCTTTGTCTGCCAATAAAACGCGCCAAAAATCTAGTGAATCGCCATTATTTAAATCGGAAATATGCGTTCTACCTCTTCGGGAACCCACACCTCCAAATAGTTTGTCAATTGTGCCGCGAACCTGCCACAACCAGTCGCCATAGTACCAACCATTTACGCCACCTATTGACCAGATTTTTTGTAATACCTGTTGCGGATTATCAATTTTAACGGATTTGCTGTCTTTCAAACAACCGAATTTGGGAACCTGAATGTAGGAGGTTAAATTTTTTGTAAAACGGCTGCTTATAAGGCTGTCTTTCCAGCTGGATATGACTAAGTTTTGTTCTATTTTTTCAAATGCCAATTTAATAGCATCAACATAAGAAATGGGTTTTATATCCAACATTTTTTGAAGTCGGTTGTCTTTACAAATCACTTCTACTTTCATGCTATCGACTAAATTTACTGCCAATTTATAAGATGTTGAAGTCACAAAATACAACCAATAGGACGACAATTTTGGTGTCATGATGGGAACTGTTAGTATCGCCAATTTAATGTTTCGGGTTTTGGCATACAACTTCATCATTTGCTTGTAAGTTATGACATTGGGACCCCCAATATCAAAAGATTGATTGAAACAATCTGCTCTGTTTTGCACACCAATTAAATACTGAATCACATCCCGAATAGCGATGGGCTGAGTCTTGGTGAGCACCCATTTTGGCGTAATCATTATGGGTAGTTTTTCACATAAATCGCGAATAATTTCAAAGGATGAACTTCCTGACCCGACAATAATTCCAGCTTTTAGCACCGTTAAATTTGGTTTCCCTTCAAACAATAGTTTCTCTACACCACTTCTGGAAAGCATATGTTTGGATAAGTTTGGGTCGTTAACAATACCACTTAAATAAATGACTTGCTTAACGTTCATATAGTCAGAATACCGATTAAAATTTTGGGCTGTTTTAGCTTCCATAACATCAAAATCATCGGTAGAACTGGACATGGAATGAATTAAAAAATAGGCAATATCAATATCCTTCGGACAATTCTCAAAACGAACTTCTTCTAAAAAATCGACTTCCCAAACAGTAACTAATGCCAGTGTTTCCGAATCTAACCCTAATCGCATTTTATCGCGAACAGCACAAACAATTTCATGACCTTGATTAAGAAGCTCCGGAAGCAAGCGTCTTCCAACGTAACCATTGGCACCTGTTAATAGAATTTTCATCTTGTTGTTTTTAGAAATTACTTAATTATGCAACCATAAATTCCGATATTCTTTATTTTTGTCATAATCCTGCGCCTGCTTTTCGATATTAAAATACCGATTGCCTCTTGGATCATTGCCAACACCAGCAAGATAAGCCCAATTTCCCCAATTGCTGCACACATCATAATCAATCAATTGCTGTTCAAAATAACTAGCGCCATAGCGCCAATCGAGTTTTAAATCATTGCATAAATAACTCGCCACATTTTGACGTCCACGGTTGCTCATAAAGCCAGTAAGCTTGAGTTCAATCATATTTGCATCCACAAAATCAACGCCAGTATTCCCATCAATCCAATCTTGAAGTTGCTGTTTATTGTGCTTATTTACCGTAATTCCTTTGTCCTGAATTCCAGCTTGCTGAAAAAATTTCTCTTTGTGTTTTTTCATCATAAATCTAAAATAATCGCGCCACAACAATTCAAAAACCAGCCAATATGTTGACTCATTTTCTCCAAATTGCGTTTCGTACTTTTTTAATTCTTGATGAATAAATCGTGGCGAAATACAACCCATCGCTAACCAAGCTGAAAATTTTGAAGAATAATCAGCACCAACTAATCCGTTTCTGGTTTCTTTATATCTTGTGATGCATTTCGTTTCAAAAAAGTAATGGTTCAAGCGTTTTATAGCTTCCGATTCTCCTCCCATGAAATGGATTGCAGCTCTTTCGTCCATTGGCATAAATTCTAAATCCAAGTCTTCGAAAGAAGGTAATTTGAGCGGTTCAATTTCAGGTGATTTAATTTGAGTTGGTGCTTCAAAAGCTGTTCTAATCATTGCATCGTGCTCAGTTTTCTTTCTAAAGTTGGTAAACACATCGGGAATATCTTTAATCGAAAACGGTAAATCCTCCGCATGATACAA
>JAYVNT010000040.1:0-2433 GCA_043758285.1 Flavobacterium sp. | reverse complement strand
ATTTGAATGAAGTTGTACATCTATGCCCCAAATCCAATAATCATGAGGCAATTTGATGGCAAAGTAACTTCTGCTTTGGCGAGTTCGCCAGTCGCCAATAAAGCGTTTTTGCATGAAAATTTTTGTAAAATTAGTTAAGCCATCATACCAATCGTGATTGCCCGGAATGGCAAACATAAGTGTTTCATTTTCAACTTTATCTGCTTCTTCAATCTCAGTTTTATTGGCTGGCTCATCTTTTTTGCAAGCAGCACGATAAGGTATTTTAAAGCGATTATCATAGTTTTCAATTTCTGGTGTGGGGTAAACAATATCGCTACCCAGTATTAGCAATTTTCCTTTTTTTAAAATATAGTCATTGTCTGCTTTCCCATCTATGTTTTCAACAATAATATCATTGGAGCTTGTGAGGGCATTATCTACCTGATTTCCATTGGCTAAAAGATGAGCAATTGTATAAGTCGAATTGAAACCATCACCTAAGTCAGCAATATAATCAAACCAAAAATCACCATCTTTATCGTCAATTTTACTCAAATCATAAAACGGTTTATCTTGTACTTTTTGGCTTTCTCGCTTATCAGCATAGTTGCCAAAAATATCTGAAATAGCAGATTGAATACCTGTGCGAGCCAACTGTTTTACATTAAACCAACCCACCATTTTGGGCATTGTATAATCGTTCGACTTTTGAGTTTTATTTTTCATAATGACACGGTTTAGAATTTTAATTGCCTAAAAATACTAAATCCTCACCGATATTCGGCAGAGATACAGTCTTTTTTTATTAAACGGTAGTTTTTTTGTAAAAACTTAGCTATAAGCCCTAAGCCGTAGGCTTTAAGCATATTTGAGGGCGAAAAGAGGTATTTGTCCAAATTTTCTGATTTTAAAAGCATAAAGCATATTGCTTACAGCCTATGGCTAAGTTTTTACGGTTTTTGTTGGTTATTAAAATATTTAGCATACATTTGTAAAATAATTTAGATTAATCTAAAAATATTTTGTAGCATAATGAAAATATATTTTACAGTAATCATATTCTTTTTTATTTCGGTAACAGCCTATTCTCAGCAAATTGTTGGGAAGGTCTTAGTGAATAATAAACCTGCCGAGTTTGTAAATGTACAAATAGCCAATACAAAAATGGGGGCTTTGACAGATACCTTGGGCAATTTCAGATTTAGAAGTGTACTTTTGGGCAAACAACAATTGGTGTTTTCGGGTGTTGGATATCAAAAGACAACTCGTCAAATTACAGTTCAAACAAATAAAGAGCAGCATTTTAATTTTGAAATTGAAGCCGATAATACCTCGCTCAAAGAAGTGGTGGTTACGGGTACAATGAAAGAAACGAGTGTCAATTTATCGGCTGTACCTATCGAAATTTATAACCCTACTTTTTTCAGAAAAAATCCTACACCAAGTCTTTTTGATGCTCTTTCGATGGTGAACGGGGTGCGTCCGCAACTCAATTGTAGTGTGTGCAACACGGGCGACATCCATATTAACGGCATGGAAGGAGCTTATACCATGGTTATTATTGATGGTATGCCCATTGTGTCGGCACTTTCTACGGTGTATGGGCTTTCGGGAATTCCGAACTCGATGGTAGAACGGATTGAGGTAGTGAAAGGTCCTGCTTCTACACTTTATGGCTCTGAAGCAGTGGGCGGTTTGATTAATGTGATTACTAAAAACCCGCTGAAAGCGCCGCTTTTATCGTTCGATTTTAACACAACTTCTTATGGTGAGCATACTTTTGATGTTTCGACGAAAGCTAAAGTTGGCTCTGCTGTTACGATGCTGAGTGCCAATTATTTTAACTTCCAAAATCGTTTTGATAAAAATGACGATGGTTTTACCGATGTTACGCTACAAAATAGGATTTCGGTTTTTAATAAATGGTCGTTTCAGCGAAAAAATGCACGTGTTTTTAACTTTGCCACTCGTTATGTAAACGAAGACCGTTTTGGTGGAGAACTCGATTGGAAACCCGAAAACCGAGGCGGTAATCAAGTTTATGGCGAAAGCATTTTTACTAAACGCTGGGAGATTATTGGTAATTATCAGTTGCCTTTTACCGAAAAGATTACGTTACAGTTTTCGTACAATAACCATGACCAAAATTCGGCTTATGGAAATGCTTTTTATCTTGCCAAACAAGAAATTGCTTTTGGGCAATTGCTTTGGGATAAAAAAGTAGGCAAAACGCATGATTTGCTCTTGGGTGCTGCCTTGCGTTATACTTTTTATGACGATAACAATGCTCTGACACAAGACGAAAAAGACTCTACGCTCAACAAACCAAGCAAGACATTTCTGCCTGGTGTTTTTATTCAAGATGAAATCAAAATTAACCAAAGAAATACCTTGCTTTTGGGGCTTAGGTATGATAATAATTCGGTACACGGTGGCATTGTTTCTCCTCGC
>JAYVNT010000039.1:0-2434 GCA_043758285.1 Flavobacterium sp. | reverse complement strand
TATCACGGTTTTATATCAGCAAATGTACAAGGTTTGCCGAAGTACAGGAATTAGTATTCCGTCCGCCCGGTACCAATGCTAATTAGAAAACTTATGTTGAAGATAACAACAAAAAGCTAAATAGATAATGTCAAGCTGGATATGAAGCACAATAGAATTACGAATACTAATTGTTATTCTGTCTGCCCACCCCCCCTATTGGCTGATGCCCTTTTTCGGGTTGCTATAAATAACTCAACCACCATTTGCCTTTATGATTTTGTTTATAAATGTCAAACTTTTTACATAATGGGTAAAGCATTGCAATTAAAATAATCCAAATTAGATAAACAATAGCTAAGTTAAAACCAAATCCTTTTAATTCTTTTACTCTAAATGGCATCGCAGGTAAAATCATTTTTTGCCACCCAAAGCCCGTAAATTCAGCCACCATTAATGCTAAAAAGTGAATGAGATAAATATGAATGATGTAAAAGAAAAATGGAACCCTACCAAATACACAAAAGAAATTTACGATACTACCTTTTAATTTTTCAGAATTTGCTAAGAATAAAAACGCTCCACCCAATGTTACCAATAAAAATGAAAGTGAAGGAGGGTATTTGCTAAGATTAAAAAATGAAAATATTGTTTGCGTTAAATCGCTGTAGTCTTTCCAAGGCAATAAATTGCCGTAAATATTTATTCCTCGTAGTATTACAAAAAATAAAATTGCAGTAATGCCAATGATGTTAAATATTTTCTTTCGTTTTGAAGGGTCATAATTTTTGTCATAAAATGAACCAAATCCATAGCCCAAAGACATTACAGCAACCCACGGAATAATGGAGTAAACAGCAGTAAATATATGGTCGGGTGTCGTCAAAAATGGTTTACGTTCATGTAAAAAAGTCCAAAGGATACTATTGTCAAAGTGAACATTGTCAAGCAGGTTATGCCCAAAGATTAAAACACAACTAAAAATGAGAATTATCTTTTTGGGAAGGTGTATCAGTCCTGCCAAAAAAATCATACTTAATCCCAGTATCCAGATTACACTAAAATATAATGATTTGAAGGAAATATCAAAACACCAACCGAAATTCATAATTACAATCTCTACAAAAACTAACCAAAGTCCACGTTTGAGTAAAAAACTGGATAACTCTGCTGGTGTTTTTCTTCTGCCGATAATAAAAGCCGAAAGTCCTGCAAGAAAACTAAATGCTGGGGCACAAAAGTTAGTGAGAAACCTCGTCAAAAAAAGTGGAATAGTTGTGAGTGTTGGGTCGGTTGGGTCAAAAAGGTATGAAGAATTATGAAAATAATCTCTCACATGGTCAATTGCCATTATCACTATCACTAACCCTTTTAAAAGGTCAAGGGATTCAATTCTGCTTTTTGTTAGTGATGTCATAGGTTTTCAGCCAGCGGGCAGGGCTTGGGGTTGTTGGGGGATTTGAAAAACTGAGTTTGAAGATAACAACTAAAAGCTAAATTGAAAAATGTCAAGCCGAAACTGAAGCTGCCATATTGCCGAAATGAAGTTACAAAGTCCTGCCCCAATTGCACAAAACTTTTTCCTATGTTATGTGCCGTTTTTATTTTGGTCTGTGTATTCGTCGCTAAACATATGATTTGGTTTTAGATAAACAATATTATTTTGAAAGTCAAAAATTATATTAAATCTTTTTAGAACTTCATTTCCGAGTATATGTGTATTCTTGCCCTTTAAAGGTTTGTTAACAGTTAATAATTGTATAGGAACATTTTTTAAATTGTATTTCCCAATTTTAAGATTTTCTAAATTTGCAGTAATTACGGGAATTTCATTTCCTTGAGCTCCTTTCATAATTACTTTTTTTATTATATCCATTTTTTCAAATGGAAATCGATTTTTTAAAAGTAAATCGTTGTCAAGCATCGCAGTTCTTTGATAACCAATATCAAATAAATATAGGTCAGTATTTGAAATACCGTTTTGTTTAATAGACCCTTTGACAAATAGAAGGTCTTTCCAAAATTCAAGTTTTAGTTGGGAATATTTTCTTTTTTTTGAAATAGTATGAGGTAAAATAGAGTGTACAATAAATAATCCATTGTCATAGTCTAATTCAACAACTTTTCCTTTGAAAATGTCCCAACCAAAACGTCCGTCAGTTCCGTGTCCTGTTAAAACAGCATCGTATAATTTAGTTTGATAAGTTGTCTTACCAATTTTTAGGTTGTAAAGTGTATTGTAAAGTTTGGGGTTAAAACTTAGTTTATTATTAATGGTATTATTAGTTAGAATAAGTTCTGTTGTACCTGAGTCAAAGTTCAAATTCAATGTATCTGTATCGTTGAATATTGCTTTAATAAATATGGTGTTGTGTTCGTTAATCGTTAGTGGTATTGTATCACTTTTTATAAGTGATTTTTGTCCATACGTTTTAACTGATAAAGTTAATAAAGT
>JAYVNT010000038.1:0-2437 GCA_043758285.1 Flavobacterium sp. | reverse complement strand
CAACATTATTTATGTCGCTGAGTAAAGAACGTCTTGCCAAAACTGAAGCCCAATAGAAAACTAAAAGCCCATTATTAACCCAAAATGTTCAGCAGTGTGCGTCCTGCCCGGACCAATGCTGAATGATGATGGATGAATGAAAAACCGAAGCCCAACATAGCTACAATTAGTAGAATCTACGTAAAACAAATAAATAAATAGAGTTGCAACCAACGGTCGGGTATTGCTGCAGGGAGGGAATTCATTGCTGTGTCTGCCCCCAACCGATGATGAATAAAGTTATAAAAGTAAAAGATAAAAAACAAAAGCCCAACAAAGCTCGTCCCGCCCAAACCGAAGCTGATAGTGAGCTGCAGCCGAAGATAACAACGTCCCGCCCTGCTTGCAGCAATACCTTTGTTGTGTGCTGTTTTTCTGTCCTACAATGAGTTGCTGATTTCGTTTTTGAAAAACTCGTCATATTTTATGTTACCCAAATTAAAGATGACCAAATTTTTTCTTGCTCTTGTCAAACCAGTATAAATTAGTTCTGCATTTGTAAATTCATTTCCATTTTCTTCGTTTTCTATAAATAAAAATAACGTGTCAATTTCCCAACCTTTAAAACTGTGTACCGTTGATAATTTAACTGTACCAGTTTTCATCCAAAAATGATTTTTCTTAATTTTTCTTAGCTCTTCTAATTTGTCATGCATTGCCTTTCCAATATTAAAAGCAAGTTCTTCTGGCTTAGTGCCTTTGTCAAGTAATTTTTTTTCTTCTTCGCTTTTAATGGTTGCAAACTCTTCGCTACTTTCAAATGTTGTTGCAGTTTTTTCGTTCTTTTTCGTTCTAATGAGGTAATCTAATTCTCTTAAAATCTCAACTTTTGAACATAATATTCCTGTGTCCGATGAATGGATTTGATTTGTCAACAAGACGCTGTAAACATTTTCAAAAAGCGATTGAATGGTATAAGTTGGGAAGAAGTGATAATTAATAATTCGTTTCTCAAAATCAAGTTGGGACATTGTTTTAATGTCGTCCAAGTCATAGATTTGGTCAAAGAATTTCTTTTGAAATTTGATAGCAATATTTGCAATAGCACCAGTAAATCTAAATGAGTTGTCTAACGATTTATTCCAAATCCCTGGGATATTTCGTACTACCAATTTCCTTTGGTAAATATCTTGTTTGTCGTCGCCAAATACTATCCATTCAGTGTCTTCGTGAATAAAGTAAGTTGCGATTATATCAAGCCATTCTTGTTGATAATCTTGTATTTCATCAATGAGTACTACATCAAATTTTTGAATTTGATTTTTTGCATTTTCAAAAAACGAAGTGTCTTGCCAAGCACCAAGACTGCGAATGTCAAGATTGTAATTATTTGCCTGTGCTTTGAAAAATTGATGATAGTTAGTAACATAGAAATTACTCCAAAAAAATTCTTCTCTAACATCACTTATTCTGTCGTGGATATAATTCTTTAAGGATAAGTTATACGTTAAAACTAATACTCGGCTTCCTGTTCTAATGTGTGCATTAACGGCTCGTTTAGCTAATACTAAAGTTTTGCCACTACCAGCAACACCTCTTATTTTTCTTCTTGGTCTAATCTCACTTCTGATTAATTCTTGTTGTTCTTTTGTATAGTTGATTGCTATACCTTCTTCAATTTGATGAACAGGTGCTTTGAGATAGCGAAGAAAGCTATTGTAAAGTGTGTCGTCAAAAAACTTTGATTGTCTGTTAAGCCAAAATTTGGAAAGAACACTATCTAACTTCTGTTTATTTAGTGAGTTTCGTCCAAACAGAGCAAAGTAGCTTACAAATTTTTTATAACTATTGAAGTTGTCGTTTTGAAAGTCGTTTAGCAAAAAGTCTGTTAGCTCTTTTTCAGAAGCATTGTGAAAATATACTGCTGTACTAACTGTCGCCCAATGATTTTTATTCGTTATGTTTTTATAAAACAACTCTTCAAGATGAAGTTTGAATAGATTTTCTTTATAATTATCAACTTGCTGTAAAGGGGATTTAATATAAGTGTGGTCTTTTAATAATCTCCATTTTGTCTTATCATCAATGTAGTAATGCTTCAAATTCCAGTCCTTAACCTCAATTAGCAAAACACCACTTCCTTTTCGCATAATAGCAAAATCAGGGTTATCGCCATTTAAGTATGGTTGAAAGTAAATTTCATAGGTGTTGTCTAAAGTGTCCAACAAAAAATTAAGCAATGCTAATTCTCCTTCTGTCGGCTTGACCTTTTGTCTATTTATTACTTCAATTGAAGGATTTAGAATTGCCATAGTAGTGGGGTGTCCTAAAATAGCACACAACGTTCGAGGCTTGCCGCAGGGCTGGAATTGTTGCTGTGTCTGCCCGGCAACTGAAGCCGATTGAAAAACTGAAGTTGAATTTAACAACTAAAAGCCAAATAGGATTCGGTCAAGCC
>JAYVNT010000037.1:0-2437 GCA_043758285.1 Flavobacterium sp. | reverse complement strand
CGTTGTCTTCAAAACTGTCACATTGCGGAATAGCATTTCTATGAATTTGGTATTTATATGCCATGTCGCCGTTAACTCCAGCGTATTCGTTTTCCAATTGTTGTACTGCTTTTACACCCGTTCCGGTGATGGATTGATACGTTGAAACAATGACACGTTTGATGTTGTATTTTTTATGTAATGGTGCCAAAACCATAACCATTTGAATAGTCGAACAGTTTGGATTTGCAATTATTTTATCAGCTGAAGTTAATTCAGAAGCATTGATTTCAGGAACTATTAATTTTTTTGTCGGATCCATTCGCCATGCCGATGAATTATCAATAACCGTTGTTCCCGCTGCAGCAAATTTTGGTGCCCAAGCTAATGAAGTTTCGCCACCAGCCGAAAACAAGGCGATGTCGGCTTTCATATCCACGGCAGTTTGCATATCAACTACTTTATATTTTTTCCCTTTGAATTCGATTTCTTTCCCAACTGATTTTTCCGAAGCCACAGGAATTAATTCCGTTAACGGAAAATTTCTTTCGGCTAAAACTTTAAGCATTACTTCGCCAACCATTCCGGTTGCGCCAACAACAGCAACTTTCATATTTTATTTTTTATAATTTTTGAAGTACAAAAGTATGTAGAAAAACTATCAGAGTTGAATTTTTTATATGAAAAACTTAAAAATGCAGAAGGTTGTCATTTTTTTTGTAAAGAATTTTTAAGGTTCTTATAATTCCCCCTCTATCGGAAAGGTGAACGCTCAAAAATGTCATCGGCATACAATAAAATTTACTCTTTTTTAAACGAGACTTGCATCGTGGTTCCTTTTCCAATTTCAGAATTCAAGACTTTTATTTTCCCTTTGTGATATTCTTCTACAATCCTTTTGGTTAAAGACAAACCCAAACCCCAACCACGTCTTTTGGTCGTAAACCCTGGTTCGAAAACACGCTTGAATTGATTTTTCGAAATCCCATTTCCGGTATCAGAAACTAAAATTTTAACCAAATTACTCTCGTTTACAATCGCTACCGAAAGTTTGCCTTTGCCTTTCATTGCATCAATCGCATTTTTTACTAAGTTTTCTATCGTCCAGCTGTGAAGTGCTGGATTTAGTGAAACCATAACCGGGTTTTTAGGAGCTTTAAAAGAAAATTCAACTTGTTTCGAAAATCTCGATTTCAAATAATCAAATGATTGTTCGGTTTCTTCAACGATATTCAGTAATTCTAAAACAGGTTCGGAACCAATTTTAGAGAATCTATCCGTGATGGTTTGCAATCGGTTGATGTCCTTTTCGATTTCGGAAATCGTTGTTTCATCCACGTTATCGGCTTTCATGATTTCCAGCCAACCAATTAAAGATGATAATGGCGTTCCAATTTGATGTGCCGTTTCTTTCGCCATTCCCGCCCAAAGTTTGTTTTGGGTTGCCATTTTAGTACTTCGGTAAAAATTGTAAACTAAAGCACCAAAAAGGATAATAATTAATAATAAAGCTATGGGATAATATTTTAATTTATTGAGCAAAGATGAATCGCCATAATACAAATTATGTCTTTTCCCTTTTGAAATTTGCATGACAATTGGGTCATTTTGATTTTTCAGTTTTTGTAAAAATGCAACCAGTTTTAGTTTGTCTTTCAGAATATCTTCATCAATATTTTTGGTATTAATGATAGAATCTCCCTCAGTTACAATAATTGGAATTGTTGCATTTTGAATAATCTGAAAAGGCAGTTCTATATCTGTATTCTCATCGGCATTATTTAAAGTTTTTTGAGCAGTTGCCCAGTGCTGCATTTTTACACGTTCTTCATTCTTAAATATTTGAAAAAAAGTATACGTATTCCACAATATTAAAATCACAATGACAAACGATGCCATGATGATAATCCAACGGGTAAGATTTCTTTTTTCTGAAAACTGCATGAAAAGTAATTTGGTTTAAAAGTAATGAAAAAATGATAATCCCTACCAAAATCGTCTTTTGCAAGATGGAAATTGATTTTCACTGCTCTGAAGCTAGTTTCAAATGTACGGAACCCTGTTTTTATGATACGGAAGACTAGTTGTTATACACGGAAGAAGATTGCCATCAGACGGAAGATAATTTGCATCAGACGGAAGATAATTTGCGTGAGACGGAAGATAATATGCGTGAGACGGAAGCTCGTTTGCGGGCTGCGAGAGCTTGTAAATGCTAGAAAATTGGTTTTTGAAGCCAAAAATGAATTTTGGTTTTTATAGCATTCAAAAAGTCAAGTTAAAATTTTTACCTTTGTAAAAACAGAACCACCATGCTCAGTTTCGAACCACACACACTTTCGCCAGCGCAACTACAAGGTTATTTGCAAAGTGCCGTTGCACCAAGACCAATTGCCTTTGCGAGCACGATGGACAAAAATGGCAAACCTAATTTGTCGCCGTTTAGTTTCTTCAATGT
>JAYVNT010000036.1:0-7687 GCA_043758285.1 Flavobacterium sp. | reverse complement strand
TGTAAAAAACATAAATAATCACCTTTGCTTCTAGAAATTCCAAGATTGTATGCTTTAAAAATAGAATATTTGTTTTCTGAATTATCAATTATTATTAGTTCAAAATCAAAACCTATTGTTTCGTTAATATTAATTGATAATTCATTGGATATAGTGCTTCTTCGGGAACAAATAATTATTGAAATCATTTCAAAAAAACTTTTTTAAATTTAAGTTTTATATATTTTTTATAATATAAATCGAAAACAGAAAGTAAAAGCAAACATCCCTTAATTTTATTTCCTGTTTTAGTTAGCAAAAATGCTTTTTCATAAATATAATTCCTTTTTATAAAATTATTATTTTTACTTATTTCATTATAATTCTTAACAGCATTCTGTTTTAAATATTTCATTAAAACCTGTCTCATATTAAAATCTAGGTCTAAAATTATGACTCTATTTTCAGATTTTACTGCGTTAGCAATAACGCTTGAAGAATGATATCTAAAATTATTTAATGATTCACCAACAAATGCAACTTTTCTATTAATAATCAATTTAAGATAAAACATCCAATCCCCACAATACCTGTACTCTAAGGCAATATCAAGATGTATGTTTATGTCTATTGCACTCATTCTAAATACTACAGCACTAGCATTAGGAATAACATTTTTATAAATTAAAAATTTTTCAATAAATTCATTGCTATACATAGTAAAATCTTTTGAAAACAATTCAGCATCTAAATCATTGGTATGTGTAATCCAGTTTCCTGTAACTTTACAGTTGTCATTTACCCTATTAGATTGACAATATGCTAAAACTACTTGTTTATCTTTCTGAAAAGGTTGTATTAATTTTTCTAAAAAATGAGTGTCGCAATAATCATCTGTTTCGGCTATCCATATATAATCTCCTTTTGCTAAGGATATTCCAAGATTCCATTGAATAAAAGTATTCCCTGAATTCAACTCATTAAAAATGGAATGAGCAACTTTTGGATTTTTAGCGAACTCTAAAAGGATTGCTTTACTATTGTCAGTGCTACAATCATCTAAAAGAATAACTTCAAAATTAGTGTAAGTCTGTTTGAAAATACTTTCTAATCTTTGGGCCAAATATTTTTCGTGATTATAATTTGGAACAATAATAGAAATTAAAGGTGCTATCTCTTCCATATTTTCCTGTTAATTCTTTGAGAAAGCTCAAAAACTAAATTTTTTGTTGATTTATAAAACATCACTTCCTTTTTCAAATTAGCGTTTTTTACTAATAAAATTTCTATAATTTCTTTTTGCAAAATATCAGTGAAACTAAGTTTTACAAGATCATCTGTTGTTATTTGATTCTCGAAAGACTTTAAGAAAAATTTAATTCTATCGGTAAATATCAACATTAACAAATTATTGTTTTTAAAATAACTACTGAGCAAAGCATGTAAAAAAGCCGTGTTGAGATATTTAAAATATTCGTTTTTATGACTCCATATCCCAACACCTTCTCTATAAACACACATTTTCTCTTCTAAATATTTCAACTTACCGTGTTGAGTGAGCAGCATATAGAGAAAATAATCTCCAATGGGAGATAACTGAAATTCAAAAGGAAATTCCTTTATTACATTTCGAAAAACAACTGATGGTGTATGTATATAGTTGTCTAATTTTGCCAAGGTTTCTTGTGTTTCATAATTATCAGGAACATTTGTAATAAAATCTTCCACAATAATTCCATCTGTATTTAATATGTTTATTTGATGAAAACATAGCACATAATCCTTGTTTTGCTCGAGAAAATCAACTTGCTTTTGTAGTTTAAACGGATTTGTCCAATAGTCGTCACCATCACAAAGAGAAATATATTCCCCTTTACACATTGCTAGCGTAGAAACAAAGTTTTCCTTGCCTGGAATTCCTTCTCCTCTCTCTTGACGTAGGTTTAGTGTAATTATTTCAGGATATTTTTTTTTAAATTCAATCAGAATTTCTCTTGTTCCGTCAGTTGAGTTGTCATCACCTATAATTATTTCGTAAGGAAAATCGGTTTGCTGCATCAAAACTCCATCAATACATTGTGAAATGAAATTTTTCTGATTGTAGGTGATTATATGACAACTAACTTTTTTTTTCATTCTTTTATCCATTCGGCTAATCCAATTCCTGTTTTGCCAAAACCGTTTCCGTTGTAAAACAAATACTTTTTTGTCCCAATTTCAACTACTGATGGATACGTTTGCATTTTAGAATCCCATCCTATATCTGATAATTTGATACCGCTTGCTTCATCATTTCGTTGCCAATTAATGGCATCATAAGATTCTGCATAGCCAATTTTATAACTTTCAATACCATCTCTGTAATCATTAGAACCTCTGTAAGTAAACCACATTTTGTAAACGCCATCTTCCTTTATAACTGTTGGCCTTGCTGTACATTCATATGGCTTAACAGGTGGAATACATGTTATATTTAGACGAATCCAATCAATACCATTTGTTGAATGTGCGTATTTTATTTCGTACAATGGCTCTGGTTTTCCATTTACTATGACAAATCCAGTGCTTGAAGCATACCATAAATGCCATTTTTCATTTTCTTTTAAAACAAATGGTGATGCAGTAAAAAACGGTTCTTCCTTATTTCGTTCGACAATTGCACCTTGAAAAGCTCTTTGAAAAGTTTGTCCGTTATCGTTACTTATTGCTAAGCCAATCGCATTTCTGTAAGGAACAGAAACACTAGGATTCCATCCTACATAATACAAATAAATACATGTTTGTGATAGTCTAACAGCCGAGCAAGGCATAATACCATCGTCATCAAATGTTCCCAATTGCCCGAGTTCTAATATTGGTTTATCATGAATATATTTTACGTTTTCAGGATTGTTAGAATCAACATCAAAATACGTCGGGATACTTTTACCATCTTTATTTCTTGGAGCGTAAAAAACTCTTGTCGTGTTGGTGTCAATATTTATAGCTGTAGGAACACATGCATGCGAAATCATCCAATCATTATGGTTTTCGATGTGTAACAACAATCCTTTTTTGAGCCACATAACTATCCGTTTGTTTTATGGGAAATACTGTCAATTTCAATGCTTCTGCCCTCTCTCATCGTAGCTTTTGCTCCAATCCAGATGCTAAAATCTGGTGTGTCTTTAGTAATAATAGCGCCCATTCCTATCAACGATGCTTTTCCTATTATTGTTTCGTCTCTAATGGTAGCATTTACTCCAAAAAAAGAATTTTCACCAATTTGGCAACAACCCGAAATAACAACGTGCGAAGTAATAAAAACATGGCTTTCAATTGTAGTATGATGACCGATGTGGTTGCCACTCCAAAGGACACAATTATCTCCAATTTTCACAAAAGGTTGAATGGTATTGTCTTCAAAAATAAAACAGTTTTCACCGATATCTAGGTCAGGCCAAGTTGTTGCTTTTGAAGACACATAACTGATGCAATTGTAACCTTTAGCTTTGGCTTCTTCATATTTTGCTTTCCGGAAATAGCTCATTTGTTTAAAACTTATCGGAAGAAACATTTTATATTCAGAAGGTGGAAATTGCTTTTCGATATCTTCAAAAGCAACAACAGGTAATCCTCTAAATTCATTTTCCGTGATGTAATCTTTATCAACAGTAAACGCCACAACCTGATGTGGAGAGTCATTTTCAAAATAAAAATGCGCTAAACTTGCTAACTGACTTACACCAAATAGTATTATTTTTTCCATTTTAAATTAATTCAAAATTAGTTAAAAACTCATTTATTGTAGGCACATCATTAAACATTAAAACATCAATTATAGATAAATTAGGCACAAATTCGGAGTTGAATTGGTTGTAATTTATGGTACCGGTTTTTAAAAAATGCAACTTTATATTCTTTTTCAAAAATTCTTTCTTTGAATAGAGTTCCTGTCCCCCAATTGAATTGATATATATCGTTGCCGTTTCTTTTTCACAAAGATCAATAATTCTATCTTGCGAAGATAAATTTTGATTTTGATATATAGCGGATGTGTCTTCAAAAACAGTTGTAATATCAAGATAATTTGAGACTAATTTAAGACTATTTACTGCTAACTCAGCTATATTGCAGGTTTCAATATTAAAAACGCTTTCGATTATAGGAAATACTTCTTTGTAAAAAGGTGCTTTATTATAATTTTGTTGAATTGTTTTTATAAATTTTTTCTTCCAAATAGGATACAGTTTTTGACTAATATTTGTTTCATTAATTTTAGAAAATGAACTTTGATTATCCAATGGTACCGAAAATATAATAAGCTTTCCATTAGCTAAAATTGAATTTCTATTTATCCAACCTTGTTTGATGAAATTTACATCATCATAGGCAATAAATTTATCAGCAGCATGAATTAATTGATAATAGCCAATATATGGAAACAAATAAGGTTGCATAATGGCTAGTTTCATGTTGCATAAATTCCATTATTAATAATACTGACGATTTTTTCCAAATCTTTTATATTTAGTCCAACGTATAACGGCAGACATAAGATACGTTCGGCTATGCTATCAGAAATTGGCATTTTTTCATTCGCGCAATACGGTAAGTTGTTTAATGACGGATAGAAGTATCTTCTTGCAATGATGTCGTTTGCCAGTAATTCTGTTTCTATTGCTAGTAAAGTCGTTTCGTTATTGAATAAAACTGGATAATAACTATAATTCCATTCTGTATTTTTTCTAATTTTTATCTTATTTATTTTTGAAAAATTAAGAAAACTATCATAATATTCAACCACTTTTTTTCGTTCGTTACAAATAAAATTCATGTACGGAAAAACGCTAAGTCCAATTGCAGCATTCATTTCGGAGATTTTTCCATTGATACCTAATCCGTGAAAATCTAAAGCTGTTTTATGTCCAAAATTATGGCTATAGAAGAATTGTTTTTGTAAATGTTCATCGTTACAGAAAATTGCGCCACCTTCGCCAGTATGAAAAAGTTTTGTAGCATGAAAACTACAGGTGCTAACGTCTCCGTAATCAAAAATTGATTTTTCATTATACTTGACACCAAAACAATGAGCAGCATCATAAATTACTTTTAAATTATGTTTAGTAGCAATGGCTTGAATAGCTTCAAGATTGCAAGGATTTCCAAAAACATGTGTGGCTAAAATGGCTGTGGTTTTACTGGTAATTGCTGCTTCGATTTTAGTTTCGTCAATGGTTAGATATTCGGAATGAATATCAACAAAAATTGGTTTACAATTTTCCCATACAATTGCAGCCGTTGTGGCAACATAGGAAAAAGGTGTCGTGATGATTTCACCTCCATTTCCAAATAATTTTAATGCTATTTGTAACGGAATTGTTCCGTTATTGGTAATTATAATATTAGAAACACATAGATATTCTTTTAATTTTTCTTCTAATTCTACTACCAATTCACCTCTGTTCGTTATCCACTGATTGTCCCATGCCCGTTGTACTTGCTTGTAATATTCTTCAATAGGCGGTAAAAAAGTTTTGGTTACAGTAATCATTCAATTGTTATTTGATAAGAGTCTATAATACCATTCTTTTTGATAAATGCCAATTCTACAAGCCACAAAACATCTAAAGAAAATGGTCTATTCAAATCGGTTATTTCAAATAATTTATAGTCATTTTCGTCCATAAAATTAATCATTTTTAAAAAGGTGTTGTCAAATTCTTTGATAACGACACCAGCTTCAACCATAAAAATTTCTGTTTTCCCAAATAATTCACTGGCGCCCTTTAAAACCTCTAAATCCAACCCTTCAGCATCGATTTTAATAACATCTGGAATCGGTAGATTATTAAATTTTACCAAATCGTTAAGTGTAATGATTGGAATAGCGACTTGTTTATAACCCATTTTTTTTGCTTCATCCATGGTATATCTGAAAGAGCAGCTATCATCTCTATCTACAATTGTAAAATTAAAAGTGCCTTTTTTTGAACCAGCGCCAACAGCATAAAAGGATATTTTAGAATTGCTATCTAATAAATCCTGAAAAGAAGGTTTTAGCCATTCTTGAGGTTCTATTAGTGTAAAGTAAGCGTCAGGAAAATAATTCAATACTTCTCTTGTCCATGTACCGCGATTTGCACCTACATCTATTATGTGCTTTGGTGTAAATCCCATTTTTTTCACATTGGTAAATAGCGTTTGCAACAACAAATTTTTGCCCTTAGGAAGCGGGTTGTTTATTTCTGTTTTTCTTTCATAACCAAACTTGCTTAATATTGGCTTTGAAAATTTAAAAAATATTTTCTTTGTTTTATTTTTCATTTTCTATTCTATTGACCAATCAAAAATTGGCTTAATAAATCCGGGCTCTTTTCCCATCCATGAACCTATTGATCTTTGACCTTCCTGTATATTGAATACCATTATATCTTTTTCAACAAACAGTGTTGAATTTGCATTTTCAATTACATAAAAATTTAAATAATACGTTCCAATGTTTAAAAAACCTTTGGGCAATTTACATTTTATTTTATTTAAACCCTTTTTTAAAACAATACCTAATGAAATATGTGAAAATGTAAATAAAGATTCTCCCAATTCATTATTTAATACAAAAGTTACATGCAGTTTATTTTTTTCGTTTTTAAGTGTAAAGTGAACGTTAATTTCAATTTCCTGGTATTCGTCCAAAACTTCTTCTGCACTTTTACCAGCTGGATTTATTGAAATTTGATGCAATGTAAATTCAGGTTTATCATATTCATTAAAGAATATTTTGTGATTTTGGATACCTGTATCTACACTCAAGTAATATGAAACAGCATTTTCAATTAAATCTATTTTATTAACAAGTCCATTTTCTAAAACAATTCCTTTAGTACACAAACTCTTTACCGCCGCCATATTATGACTTACAAACAATACTGTTCTGCCTTCGCCTTTGCTGACATCGTTCATTTTTCCTAAACATTTCTTCTGAAACTCAGCATCGCCAACAGATAGCACTTCGTCCACAATAAGAATTTCCGATTCCAGATGAGCCGCAACTGCAAAAGCCAATCGCACATACATTCCGGATGAATATCGTTTTACCGGTGTATCAATATAACGCTCAACACCAGAAAACGCAACGATTTCATCAAATTTGCGTGAGATCTCATGTTTCCGCATTCCTAAAATTGCACCATTTAAATAAATATTTTCTCTTCCAGTCATTTCGGGATGAAATCCAGTACCAACCTCTAATAAGGATGCAATTCTACCTTTGGTATAAATTTTTCCTGTGGTTGGCTGCGTAACTTGACTTAATATTTTTAAGAGAGTACTTTTTCCGGCACCATTTCGACCAATAATTCCAACGGAATCTCCTTGATTTATTTCAAAATTAACATCTTTTAAAGACCATACATAATCGCTCTCCCCTTTTGAAGAACGGTCATTAACTTCTCCTATTTTTAAAAAAGGATCTTCTTTGCCTCGAACAGAATACCACCAACGCTTAAAATCATCTCGAACCGTACCCGTACCCACAAGCCCTAAACGATATTGTTTAGAAATATTCTCAGACTTTATTACTACTCTACTCATTTATATTTTAAATATTCATCATGAAAAATCCTCAAATTTATTTCTATATATTAATTTAAAAGTATGTTTTAATGAACAACTAAAATGAAAAAAACATAACTGTAAATTAATTAAACAGTATCCATAAAAGTTTTTT
>JAYVNT010000035.1:0-2440 GCA_043758285.1 Flavobacterium sp. | reverse complement strand
AAGTATGTTGGCGGTCTAAATAAATAGTGGCTGGTTTGTTGGCACAAACTTGTGCGTTGCGGTGGAGGCTTTGGGTTAAATAATACATTGGGGGATTTTGGATTGCGGCAGGTCGGGTTTCAAACCCGACTTACTATTTTAAACACAAAATTATCTAAAAATAATGATACCCAAATGTACGATTTATCTTTTAAAATGGATGAAGAAGATTGATTTTTTTTGAATGGGATTGTTTTTTGTACTTTTGCGTAATGGTCTAAACCATGATTTGCAGGATTTAAGGATTATAGGATTTTACTTTTTATAGACTGCGACATAACTTATCAGAATCTTTAGTTTGAAAAAACTTTTCAGATTTGACAACTTTCTTAAAAGTTGTCAAATCTAATTCCAATAAGCTGTGTCGTTCTCTTTAATAATCTTGTAATCTTTTAATCCTGTAAATCATAGTCCAGACATAGATTCATTCCGCATTCAAAAAAATCCAACAATGCAAGACCGTTATAGTCAAAGAGGTGTTTCTGCCTCCAAAGAAGATGTTCATAAAGCTATCGAAAAACTTGATAAAGGGCTTTTTCCACAAGCATTTTGCAAAATTTCTCCCGATTTTCTGGGCGGAGACCCTGATTTTTGCAACATCATGCACGCCGATGGTGCAGGTACAAAATCGGCATTAGCGTATTTGTATTGGAAAGAAACTGGCGATTTATCCGTCTGGAAAGGCATTGCCCAAGATGCTATTGTAATGAATACCGACGACCTACTTTGCGTAGGTTGTACCGATAAGATGTTGCTGTCGAGTACCATTGGGCGGAATAAAAACCTTATCCCCGCCGAGGTAATTGCCGCACTAATTAACGGTACGGAGGAAGTTTTGCAGATGCTTCGGGATAATGGCATTGGCATTAACTCTACTGGCGGTGAAACCGCAGATGTGGGCGATTTGGTGCGGACTATCATTGTGGACAGCACACTTATTGCCCGTATGAAACGCTCCGAAATCATCTCGAACCATACCATCAAAGCAGGTGATGTGATTGTGGGCTTATCGTCTTTCGGACAAGCAACGTATGAAGATACCTACAACGGTGGCATGGGTAGCAACGGACTTACTTCGGCAAGGCATGATGTGTTGGGGCATTATTTAGCCGATAAATACACCGAAAGTTTTGACCCTGCCGTGCCAGCCAATTTGGTGTATAGTGGTTCAAAAAACTTAACCGATGCCGTAGAAAATACGTCTTTGAATGTAGGACAATTGATTCTTTCACCTACCCGCACCTACCTGCCCGTGGCAAAGGTTTTTTTAGAAGAACTTCGCCCGTACATACATGGCATGGTGCATTGCTCAGGTGGCGCTCAAACGAAAGTGCTTCATTTTGTGGATAAACTGCATATTATCAAAGACAATCTCTTTCCAATTCCTCCACTTTTTCAATTGATACAAGCCGAAAGCGGTACATCTTGGCAAGAAATGTATAAAGTCTTTAACATGGGGCATCGGTTAGAAGTATATATGGACGAACAACACGCCCAAACGCTTATTCAAATTGCTGAATCTTTTGGTATTGCTGCCCAAATTGTGGGGCGAGTAGAGGCTTCGGATGTGAAAAAGGTAACCATTAAGTCAGAATTTGGGGAGTTTGGGTATTAGGGAATGGTTAGAAATTTTAAATATTTTTCATATAAAACAGTAAAAGTTCTTTTAAAATAGCCTTTTAATAATTTTTAACAACTCTGTATCGTTATTTTTCATAATTTACATTCTCTAAATATGTAAGCAAATATTTTTTGGTGCAAAATTTGTAACAAAGTAAATTTTAAATCTAAATTTTAAATATCAAAAATGGCAAGATATAACATCCCAGATCCTTTCAAAAAAGGCTTTGCCATCCTTTCAAAAATAGATGTTTCATTAGTTGAAGAAATATCTGCTATTTTGAAGACATTACCCGCTGGCATTGGAATAGAAGGCATTACTAAAAAAATAAATATCGGTTTAGGAAAACAAATAGAAGAGAATGATATAGAAGAAATCATTAGAACACTCTTTAGTTTAATTGGATTCAGTAAAGAAAATGCTATTGAGTTTAAAGAATTTGTAGAGGATATAACATTATCATTCATTTCAATTACAGATGGTATAGACGATAGAGTATTTGAAAATTTCAAGAATAACTTAAATAATTTGTATAATAACAGCAAAAATGTTCTGATTACGATAAAAGCAAATAGTTTATTAGGAGAATATGAGAAGCTATTTTTAGATTGTCGTGTGTTGTCGGACATAAGAATCATTTTTAACGATGACTTAGATGATAAACAACAATCTGCAGTTGTTGTGCATCAATTGAAATTAGATTATGTTAAACACGGAGAGTCTCAACAGACATTTTTTGCCTTGGATACAAATGATTTGCGAAAATTAAAAATAGCCATT
>JAYVNT010000034.1:0-2440 GCA_043758285.1 Flavobacterium sp. | reverse complement strand
TCAGATCGATCTTTTGAACCATCATTAATAATAATCAATTCAATGTTTGTATAAGTCTGAGATAAAATACTATCAATAGATTCTCTCAGATAGTTAGCTCCATTATATACCGGTAAAACTACCGAAACAAGAGGGGTTGATTGAGAGACATCCATTTAATAACTAATTTTATTTCTTATATACTAAAGACATTCCCGGAAGTCCCATATTAGTTGCTACAACATGGTATGCGTTATTTGTTTCACTCATCACTTCTTTTACTGCTTTGTTTGGTCCAACATTGTAATTTGAATCATCCGATTGATAAAATGTATCGTGAAGTAATACGATTGCATTTGGCACATGTTTTAAAATAGTTTCTAACTCTCTTTTTACAGATTCATAGCTATGATCGCCATCTACAAAAAATAAAATTTTTCCTTTAGGATTTTTCTCCTTTATTAATTTCAAAGAACACTCTATACCATCTGCTTGATGTAAAGTCACTTCTTTAATGCCTTTCACCATCATTCCTCTTTTGTTTTTTGGGTGCTCATTATGAAAAACATCATCTGGCAAATCAACCGAATGAATTTCCGCATTGATGTTAAATGCTTTTGATATTTCATAAAAAATACGAGCCGATTTTCCAATGTTTGTTCCCCACTCAAAAACCATATCTGGTTTAAAACGGCAAACCGTCGCTGTCATTAACATTAACTCATTTAATGGGAACGGATGAAAGCCAACAATTGGCACTAATTTATTTACAACAAAATCAGAAATGACCCAATTGTTTACTTCAAACTCTTGCGAATTTATATTTTTTGCTGGATCCTCAAAGGTTTTTAATTTGAGCGATTTTAGTAAATTATGTATCATATTAATAATGTGATTTAAAAATTGATTATGGAATTTTATTTTATCTAAAATTAGATTTAATTTTTCTCACTAACAAATCCCATTTTGTGGGAATACCTTTATTTTTAATTCTTTTTTGTAGCATCTTTAATTCTTTTTTTTCATTATAAGATAATGAGATGCTTTCCTTATTTAACCAAGTTTTAAAATCAGAAAACACAATTTTAAATATATCATAGCTATCGTCATAATTAGTCCGAATAGATGTATTAGGGCTGTCGCAATAATTTACCAACGCTTCATCAATATAAGTAAAGTGACTTAATTTGGCAACTCTTAGCCACAAAGCATAATCTTCAATAGCGATTAATTTTTTTTCTTCAGGAAACAAAGACGTTTGTAATAATAAATTTTTATTTATAAGAACAGAACTACAAATTATAGAATTTACATACATTAAATCTATCAATGAAATAGATTTTTTCGTGTCGATTAAATACGCACCCTTATTTTCACCTTGAATAATTCTATTAGCGTTCGTGCTAACAGCTTTTGAATTGTATTGTCGAATAACATTCATTTGTTTTTCGAGTTTAGTATCAATCCAAGAATCATCACTATCCAAAAATGCAATCCAACTACCATTACTTCGTTTTATACCTGTATTTCTGGGAATCGCAGGGCCACCATTTTTACCACAATCAACCCATCTAACGATTGGATTTTTTAAAGCAAATACTAATTCTTTTGTGTTATCAGTAGATCCGTCATCGCATACTAATATTTCCATTACTGGATAAGTTTGGTTAAGAACACTATCAATAGCCCGCATCAAATCTTTGCCACGGTTATAAGTAGGTATTACAACAGATATAAATTCTTTATTTTGCAAATGATTTATTTAATTGGGTTTCAAAATTATGACACCAAATATCTAACATATTTTTCTCCGTTTCACTATCATCAACCATATAATCGGCTAAATAATGTTTAGCTGCTGTAATAGATTCTTCATAGGATATTGACTTACTTTTTTTACAAATAATTTCAATATTAAACGTGCGTTTGTAAGTCGTTTGCTTTATTTCTAAAACTTCAAAGCCAAAGGCAGTAACTATTTTTTTTAATCTGTTTTTTGAATAACCTTCATAGTGAACTGCCCAAGACGCTTCTTGAGATCCAAAAATATGTCTTAAGCCAACCCCTTCATACTTTCCACTGCTTAATAATGAAAAATTCTTTTTAATAGTCATTTCAAAATCTGGAACTTCAATATCTAAAATTCCACCCACTTTTAACCACGAATTCCATGAGGCTAAAAATGCACAAGCACTCATTCTTTCAAAATGCTCAAATACATGATGTAACCTTATTTCATCAATTGATTTGGCTTTATAGTTTAATTCATATAAATTATGGAACTCATCGGCCACACTGGTTTTTTGAACAGTATGTTCTGAGGACGGGTAATCAATATTAATATAGCCTTCCATATATTTCTGGCCGCAACCTAAATGTAACTTCATCGATGAGTAATTATTAAGTGAATATTAAAATTAAAATATTTAAAAAAATTGTAAAAAATCATTCTATCTATTTC
>JAYVNT010000033.1:0-2443 GCA_043758285.1 Flavobacterium sp. | reverse complement strand
GCTTCGGTTGTGGGCTGGACAAACATCACTGAGCTTTTGTTTGTTAACTTTTACTTTTATATCTTTATTCATCAGCGGTTGGGGTCAGACACAGCAATACCCAATCGTTAGGTGCAAGTGTAGCGACCACCCCAATAGACAACGACAGCTAAACGAAAGCAAGCCCAATGGAAATAGACAAATCAAAACAACTTACTACTACATCTATAAATAAAGACACCGTTTTACTTTTCGATATGGACGGAACTTTGGTTGTCACAGATTTTGCAAATTTTTTATCGTATCAAAAAGCGATAGAATTAGTAATCGGTCTTGACAAGGAAATTCAATACAATCCGAATGAAAGGTTCAATCGTACAACTTTAAAAACAGTCCTGCCAAATTTAACAGAAACTGAGTATGAAAAAATAATCCAGCAAAAAGACAAAAACTACAAAGAACATTTATCACAAACAAAATTGAATAAACCTGTAGCAGATATTTTGCTACAATATTCCAATACAAATAAAACGGTTTTAGTTACAAACTGCCGACAAGACAGAGCATTAATGACATTAAATTATTACAATCTTACAGACAAATTCAGTAACTTAATATTCCGACAGATTTCAGACAATGAAAGCCGAATGAATAAATACAAATACGCATTATCAAGTTTGAACCTGTCAGCTCAAACAGTTGTAGTTTTTGAAAATGAAAAACAAGAAATTGAAGATGCTAAACTTGTAGGCATTTCGATTAATAACATTTTAAGCCTTTAGAATATGACACCTTTCACGATAGTACAAAACAATTACTTGACACAGAACATTCAGGGATTTTATCATACTGATTTCGGTGGCGTAGACCTGCCTAACAATCCAAATTATCTTTACAAATTAAAAAATGACCCACACCATAATTGGTCAGACTTTAGAATCCAAGAAGCACAACAGCAATTATTGAGAGTACTACTTATTGACCTTCCAGAAATAGTAAGGCAAATCAATGTAAGCCCTTTAACAGTTTGTGTTGTCCCAAGAGCTAAAGCTGATAATACTTATCGTCCCAATCAATTACTATTCAAAGCAACTATTAGAAATGCTGTAAATCAGTCAGGTAATAGTTTTAGAGACGGAACAAACTTTATTGTACGTCATACAAACACAAAAACTACACATCTTAGGAAGCCGATGGAGGGCTTTGTAAATGATGGTGCCGAGCCGTATCCAGGTGTCAGTACTGCTACTTGTAATTTTTCAAGAAATATTAATGGACAAAATATTCTATTGATTGACGATATTTATACAAGAACTGTAAACATCGATGAAGATATGATTCAATCCTTATTGAATAGTGGGGCAAATTCAGTTACTTTCTATGCAATTGGAAACACTGTTTACAATCACTAAAACAAAATTCAAATGAAGTACACAGACAACGCCATCAATATTATTACAGCAAAAACCTACAAGGGAATTGGCAGAGCATGGATTGTAAAAAATTTAAAAGGAAATGAAAGTACTGATACTATTGTTTCCTTATTGAATGGGAACTCAAAGGAAGATTATCTAATCACACTTGATGATTTTGAGTATGAAAAAAATAAAATAATCAATCAAATAGAAGCTTTTGGAGAAAGCTGCGATGGAATTGTTGCAATTGGTGACAAAAGTTTTCCAAAGTATAGAGGAAATGTTAAGGAAAGTGAGCGACCAATTTTCCTTTTTTATAAAGGCGATATAAATCTATTAGATATTGAAAATCACAACATCACCGTTATTGGACTTCTTAACCCAGACGAAGCCATTGAAATTAGAGAAAAAAAAATAGTCGCTGAAATTGTCAATAAAGGCGTGGCAATTGTTAGCGGCTTAGCATTTGGTTGTGATAGTATTGCACACAGACAAGCACTTATTGGAGGAAAAACAGTTGCAGTTCTACCAAGTCCCTTAAACAGTATTATGCCGGCAAAAAATAAAGGTTTAGCATTTGAGATAGTTGAAGATGGCGGACTTTTAATTACTGAATACTATGACGAACATAAATCTGCAATGGATTTAAGCAGCCGATACAAAGACCGTGATAGATTGCAAGCATTATTTTGTGATACTATTATTTTAGCCGCTAGCTATGCACAAGATTCTGCAACTCGTTGGAAAATTACAGACCAAAAATTGGACAGTGGTGCAAGATTAGCAATGGGATTTGCAAAAGAATATAATATTCCCCGAGCAGTAATGTATGACCAAAACATTGATTCAAATAATCCAATGTTTGATTTGAATCGACAATTAATTTCAGAACAAAATGTTACTATTTTAACTCAAAAAAACTTGCAAGAAATCATCGACAAGATTAAGACTAAAGACACAAGAAGTAACAGCAATATTGCTTATCAAAAAGATTTGTTTAGCTGACGAGAGGGCGAGACCAAAAACACCTGCACCTAACAGGGGGTTTG
>JAYVNT010000032.1:0-2452 GCA_043758285.1 Flavobacterium sp. | reverse complement strand
AATACCTGATATTCGGAACAATAAGAATATCGTTTTACCTGGTGACTCCTCAGTTGTGATTTGCTTTCAATTTCTGAATACCTGATATTCGGAACAACAAACTTCTATGCCTCAACTTTTAATGGTTAGTTGTGATTTGCTTTCAATTTCTGAATACCTGATATTCGGAACAACTGGCCAGTGATGAACCATCCAGTGCATACAGTTGTGATTTGCTTTCAATTTCTGAATACCTGATATTCGGAACAACACCAACTTTGGAAACAGTAACAGTATCGCAGTTGTGATTTGCTTTCAATTTCTGAATACCTGATATTCGGAACAACGGCAGCCAGCGCAATGTATAAGTACTGACAGTTGTGATTTGCTTTCAATTTCTGAATACCTGATATTCGGAACAACTTCTCAACGAGAATCTGTTTTAAGTCTTCCGTTGTGATTTGCTTTCAATTTCTGAATACCTGATATTCGGAACAACTTTCTAAGGAATATCTCATAAAGAGCAACGGTTGTGATTTGCTTTCAATTTCTGAATACCTGATATTCGGAACAACGGCGGAGGAACTGTTTATGTGGCAGCCGGTGTTGTGATTTGCTTTCAATTTCTGAATACCTGATATTCGGAACAACTATAAAGATTTTCAGGTAAAGAGAATCAGTGTTGTGATTTGCTTTCAATTTCTGAATACCTGATATTCGGAACAACTCCCAAACCGTATAATTAAATTGTCTGTTTGTTGTGATTTGCTTTCAATTTCTGAATACCTGATATTCGGAACAACGATGGGTTAATTAAGAGATATAAGCTACAGGTTGTGATTTGCTTTCAATTTCTGAATACCTGATATTCGGAACAACACATCAAAAAAAGATTAGACACAAACCTCGTTGTGATTTGCTTTCAATTTCTGAATACCTGATATTCGGAACAACTTAAACTTATTATGAAAAAATTAACCAAGAGTTGTGATTTGCTTTCAATTTCTGAATACCTGATATTCGGAACAACGATGCAATTCTTTAAAGTGTCGTACCTGTCGTTGTGATTTGCTTTCAATTTCTGAATACCTGATATTCGGAACAACACTAAAAACCATGAGCACAATTATTACCGTGTTGTGATTTGCTTTCAATTTCTGAATACCTGATATTCGGAACAACACAATAGTTTACATTATATATAGTATTATAGTTGTGATTTGCTTTCAATTTCTGAATACCTGATATTCGGAACAACCTATTGTAATTGTTGATGAGGTTTACTAAGGTTGTGATTTGCTTTCAATTTCTGAATACCTGATATTCGGAACAACATATACTGTATTTAATATAGATCAATGTGAGTTGTGATTTGCTTTCAATTTCTGAATACCTGATATTCGGAACAACCCAAATTCGGCACTCTAATTTAGGATCGCAGTTGTGATTTGCTTTCAATTTCTGAATACCTGATATTCGGAACAACTAACCAGGGAAATGAAGGGAATCACCGGAGGTTGTGATTTGCTTTCAATTTCTGAATACCTGATATTCGGAACAACACATGCTAATGGTAGTTATGTAAACAATCCGTTGTGATTTGCTTTCAATTTCTGAATACCTGATATTCGGAACAACTAAAGCCATCGAAGTCTATACATAATAAGCGTTGTGATTTGCTTTCAATTTCTGAATACCTGATATTCGGAACAACTTATAATCCGCTGCGCCTGGAACTGGTAAGGTTGTGATTTGCTTTCAATTTCTGAATACCTGATATTCGGAACAACATTACTTTAAATTGGTTCTTTAAACTAGTAGTTGTGATTTGCTTTCAATTTCTGAATACCTGATATTCGGAACAACTTTAACTTCTATTGCAATTACACCTTCACCGTTGTGATTTGCTTTCAATTTCTGAATACCTGATATTCGGAACAACATTTAACAAGCAAAGAAGTAAGCAGGATAGGTTGTGATTTGCTTTCAATTTCTGAATACCTGATATTCGGAACAACAGATAAAGATTTACCATTTAAAGGTTTTAGGTTGTGATTTGCTTTCAATTTCTGAATACCTGATATTCGGAACAACTCATTCCATTCTGCCCATGACAGGTAGTGGGTTGTGATTTGCTTTCAATTTCTGAATACCTGATATTCGGAACAACCGTTTGTTGGTTGATATGTTTGGGATGCTAGTTGTGATTTGCTTTCAATTTCTGAATACCTGATATTCGGAACAACACAGAATACGCCCCAAAGAAAGAAGGCGTAGTTGTGATTTGCTTTCAATTTCTGAATACCTGATATTCGGAACAACGGAATAATCTGTTCTTTGGATGCAACAAGCGTTGTGATTTGCTTTCAATTTCTGAATACCTGATATTCGGAACAACTTTGTAGTTCCAAATCTTACAGACCATCTGTTGTGATTTGCTTTCAATTTCTGAATACCTGATATTCGGAACAAC
>JAYVNT010000031.1:0-2455 GCA_043758285.1 Flavobacterium sp. | reverse complement strand
AAGAAATAAAGTTATTTTGTCACCTGAGCAAAGTCGAAGGGCTATTCAAAAAACAAAACCCATAACATGATACTGTTATGGGTTTTGTTTTTATGGTTTAAAGTTCAAATCTTTTTTTTGCTGTTAAGGAATTTTAAAACTGAGCACCACCGTTGTGGCCTATGCTAGTTTGAATAACAATTATGCATTGCTTGAAAAATGTGACGAGAGTCCAGCCAATATGCATGCAATGAGAGATAATGATTTTTACACCTATGCCAAGTTGGTACTAAGCGAGTCTGATACCATCATTGCAGACTTAGCGAACTATGGCGTAGTACCTGCCGACTGGGCAGATGCCGATGTGAATGCTAACAAATATTTAGATGTGATACAAGAACCACGCGTTCAAATTACGGAACGCTCTAAAGTATTGCAGGAATTGAACGAGGCGGTTTCAAGCACCTATGCTTTCCTAAAAGACAAACTTGATAAAGTAATGGGCGTGTTCTAAGCGAGTAAACCTACCTTTTATGCTGGTTATCTTTCGGCACGCAGTATTGACGACACGGGCAACAACACACCGCCCGATTATGAAGACATAGCAGCGCCAAATGCCATTACACAAGTGGTAAAGATTTCTTATTTAGCAGCTCGTAGTTTTGATATTAAAAATACAGGCACAGTGCCGTTAGTGTTTTCTTTAAGCTCAAGTAATACCGCTATTGAAGGGAATTTGGTAAGTATTGAACCCAACAGTTTCGCCACCCGAAAATCGACCACGCTAAATGAAGATACCAATGCCGTGTTCCTATTATGTCAAAATTCGGATCTTATCTTAGCAGGTAGTTATAAAATTTGGGTGACTGAGTAATGGCAAACGTTATTCTGTTTACTTCCTCTCTTAGATTTTTCGACCAAAACCATTCAACATAAAAAAGCCCGATACGAAAGTATCGGGCTTTTGCTTTATTGCTCCCTCTCTTGGGCTCGAACCAAGGACCCTCTGATTAACAGTCAGATGCTCTAACCAACTGAGCTAAGAAGGAAGATGTGTTACCTTTTAAAGCGGTTGCAAATATAATGCGAATTTTATTTTTTGCAAATAAAAATCAATAAAATTTCGAAAAATATTATTTATGAAATATCGCTTTGTAAATATCGTTTCCGTTGGCAAATAGCAACAACGAAATAAGCAAAACAAAGCCAACCATTTGTGCGTTTTCCAGGAACTTATCACTAGGTTTTCTGCCGCTTATCATCTCGTATAACAAGAACATTACATGACCGCCATCCAATGCTGGAATTGGCAATAAATTCATTACGCCAAGCATGATGGATAACAATGCTGTAATGCTCCAAAACGCTTCCCAACTCCAGGTGTTTGGAAAAATATTGAAGATAGCAGCAAAACCACCAACGCCTTTGTAAGCACCCGTACTAGGACTAAAAATGGCTTTTAACTGTTTGGCATAACTGCTCAATTGTGCGAATCCTTTAGAAATTCCAACAGGGATTGACTGGAAGAAACCATAATCTTCTTTGCTGATTTTATACAATCCTAATTTTTCTAAATCATCATAAGGTATTCTATTGGCATACAAAATTCCTAGTTTCGCACTATCAGAAATTGTTAAGTTGGCAGCAATTTCTTTCCCGTCTCTTTTGATAAGTACTGGCACCGTTTTCCCTTTTAGCGAGTCAACTGCATTAATTATTTCATCCGCATATTTTACTGGTTTTCCGTTGAAACTTGTAATAATATCTCTTGGTTTTACTATTGCTTTGTTTGGCGAATTGTCCAAAGAATTCATAACTATAAAAGGAACGCGAAGTTCGAGTAATGAAGTTCTTTTACCTTGCATTAGTTGGTCGATGAAGTTTACAGGAAAATGTATTTTTTTTTCCTTGCCATCACGAAGCACTACTATCTCTTTTGACAAAAGTATTTTCTCGTTAGACTCAAAAAAGCGTTCTACTTTCTCACCGTCAATCGATACTAATTTGTCGCCTGTTTTAAGTCCCGCTTTCTCTACTACCGGATTGGTTATCCAAATACCATCTTTTACTTGGCTATTGGCAATATATTGTTCGCCATAGAAAAAAGTCATTCCTATATAAATAATAAACGCCAAAATGAAATTCACAGTAACACCGCCAAGCATGATGATTAATCGTTGCCAAGCTGGTTTTGAACGGAATTCCCATGGTTGTGGGGGCAATGCCATTTGGGCTGCGTCCATGCTTTCATCTATCATTCCTGATATTTTTACATAGCCTCCTAGTGGCAACCAACCGATACCGTATTCGGTTTCGCCGATTTTCTTTTTTAGTAACGAATATTTGATGTCAAAAAACAAATAGAATTTTTCTACTCGTGTTTTAAATAATTTGGCAGGAATAAAATGCCCTAGTTCGTGAAGTATAATTAGTATTGATAAACTCAGTAAAAATTGAGATAATTTGATTGCAATTT
>JAYVNT010000030.1:0-7743 GCA_043758285.1 Flavobacterium sp. | reverse complement strand
GAACCTTCATGCGTTTATTCACTTAAACCTGGATGGCTTTTTAAATACCAAACTCGATTAACCTATTGACAGAGAAATTTCACAAACGTTTAATAGGTGGTTAAATAAAAATGAGTGGGGGTCATCTCTGGTTTCATCGAAAGGGTAGTTTATTCCAAAACTGAAAAGCTATATCCGTATGAGACCATTGTACAAAACAGTCCAATAAAACTAAAAAAATAGAAGCTGGATAATAGATGTTTAGGGTATCAAGTAATATGTCACTACCGATATATAAAAAGAGCGTTGAATTTCTTTGTAGATTTACTAAAATTTGACAAGCCCAATATAGAACAGTCATGAATTTCGGTGAAAAGATAAAAGAACTGAGAGAGAGTCAAGGTTTGCTTCAGCGGCAACTGGCTGCTAATCTTGAAATAGATACTCCGATGTTCAGCAAAATTGAACGTGGTGAGCGAAAAGCTAAAAGAGAGCATGTAGAGCAACTAGCATTATTGCTCTGTATCGACTGCTCTGATTTGATTAGAATTTGGCTGTCAGATCAAATATTAGAGTTAGTGAAGGACGAACCACAAGCCGGAGCAGCATTAAAAACAGCATTAAACGAATTAAAGAAATATGAGCATAAATATACTTAAATACGAATCTGATATTTGGCGTAAAGCCGATTTATTAATTGGCGCCGGAATTAAACAAAGTGACTTTCCTAAATACATGATGCCATTTTTCGCGTTATTAATGGTTGAAAGTAGGTTAATTAGAGAAGCCAGTAGGTTGGAAGAAGAGATAGGAAGGGATAACGTTGAGGATTTTGTAGAAATGTTTCAGCTTGAGGGTTTAGGTTATAATGACTATGTTATCAGAAAGGGGAAAACGCTCAAAGATATTTGTAAAAATGACAAAACATTCGATATTGATTTTCAAACATACCTTAAATCATTCGATTCTGAAACTAAATACCTTTTAGGTGTTGACAAGGGCACAGAGGAAGAGAAATTTCTTGATATTTCAGGAATAAGTGGCCAGCTTAAGAAAAAGCGAATTTTGTTTGAGACTGTAAAGGCGTGGAGTGAAATTGACCTTACACCTTTCAATAATTCTGAAATTACAACCCTCGAAGAACACATTAAACGTAAGTGGGCAGATATATCAGCAGAAACTGCTGGAGAGCAATATACTCCTGATGATATTATTTCGCTTATATCTGAGCTTGTTGCTACAAAGATAAAGGATGATACCAACTTCCTTACCATTTATGATCCTACCTGTGGAGGTGGTAACTTGCTTTTCGGCGTCGAAGACAAAATTAAAGAAAAATTCAAACGCCCCACTAAAACATTTGGTGAAGACTGGAGTGATAGTCTTTACGCTTTAGCCAAAATTGAAAGTCGTTTTAGAGCTGATTCTGAAATAAAATATGGCAATACGCTCACCAATATTTCCTTTATTGAAAAAAGGTTTGATGTTATTGTCGCAAATCCACCATACGGTATAGATTGGAAGGGTTATCAAAAAGATATAGAAAATGATACCACAGAACGATTTGTGGATTTGCCTTCAATTTCTGATGGGCAATTTCTTTTTACACAACATATATTGTATCAATTAGCTAATGATGGTGTCTCGGTGGTGGTTCATAATGGATCAACAATTTTTAGTGGTGATGCTGGAAGCGGGGAAAGTAACATACGCAAATATTTTTTTGATAATGATTGGGTAGAAGCAATCATTCAAATGCCAACGGACGAATTTTTCAACACAGGTATCTATACTTATTTATGGATCTTTAATAAAAACAAACCGAATGATCGAAAAGATA
The DNA here is from genome assembly GCA_043758285.1 of Flavobacterium sp. Taxonomy (GTDB): domain Bacteria; phylum Bacteroidota; class Bacteroidia; order Flavobacteriales; family Flavobacteriaceae; genus Flavobacterium. The sequence goes on along the minus strand of JAYVNT010000030.1, from coordinate 5,924 downwards.
AAGTGATTCTTATAAATGCTAGTGAGTTAAATGAACCTTTGAAAAAAAGTAAAGGTAAAAAGCGCAAGCAAATGAACCCAGATAATAGAATAGCGATTGTAAGGGCTTTCACAGAGTTTAAGGATAATGCTTTCTCGAAAGTATATGAAAAATGGCATTTTTATTACAACCGTCAGGGTATTATATTAACCAACGTAGATGAAAAAGGTAATTTTATTGAATTGCCTATTAAGGAAAACCGCGAAGGTCAATTAATTGAAGAAAAATCGATAAAACTGAACGCTCTAGAAATTATATTGATAGATGATCCAGACAATCATAAAATAAATAAATTCGAAATTTCTGAATTTGATACTACCAAACATTCAACTTTAGAATCAATGTTTATTGATAAGATTAAATCATATATAACTGCTTTCGACTATAAAAATCAAAACCTAAGAGTCGTAACTGAAAAGGCTACTTATTGGTTTAATACAGATAAAGAAACAATAATTGAAGAAGTTGAAGGACAACAAAATGAATTGGGGGCAGGAAAAATTATTATTAAGGCAAACTACAAAAAACCGACGAAGACTAAAGCAGCTTGCATAACTATTACGGTTGAACTCACCAAAGATTTTCAAAAAGATTACGAAGTAATTCCTTACTCACCAGATGAGATTGAAAATAAGCAAAGAATTACTGATTTTATGGCCAAGTATGTCACCAAACCTTTTGAATTTGCAGACAATGTAATTGGTGTAGAGATTAATTTCAATAAAGAATTTTATATTGCTGATAAATTAAGAGAAGTAGCCATTATCAATTCAAATTTAGAAGCCCTAGAAGAAGAATTAGTAAACCTTGAAAAAGAGTTAATTCGATGAAAAAATACAATTCTTATCAAGCCAGTGGTATTGAGTGGCTAGAAAAAATTCCAGAACATTGGAATGTTGACAGGTTAAAAAATTTTTTCTCCTTTGGTACAGGATTATCTATCACAAAAAAAAATTTATTAGATATAGGTATTCCTTGTGTCAGCTATGGTGAAGTTCATTCAAAATATGGCTTTGAAGTAAATCCAGAAATTCATTCTTTGAAATGCGTTAGTAAGGAATACCTTAATACTTCAAAGAAATCATTGTTAAAAAAAGGCGATTTTATATTTGCCGATACATCTGAAGATATTAAAGGGTCCGGAAATTTTACATATTTAAATAGCGATATAAAAGTTTTTGCAGGTTACCATACAATAGCAGCAAAGCCCAAACGGAAATTAAATCATCGCTATGTAGCATATCTATTTGATAGCATCAGTTTTAGAAGGCAATTTCAGAGCAATGTAACTGGAATAAAAGTTTACAGTATTACTCAAAGTTTATTAAATAAATTAAATATTTTTTTTCCTACAGCAGTCGAGCAAATTGCAATCGCAAATTACCTTGATTCGAAAACTCAAGTTATTGACAAAAAAATTAACTTGTTAAACAAAAAAATTGATTGTTATCGAGAATTAAGAAAGAGCATAATAAATGAAACAATTACCAATGGCCATGATAAAAAAGTTAAGTTGCAATCCAGAAGCTTTGAATTTGTAATTCCCGAGAATTGGGTTAAATATCGTCTCAAAGATTTAGGATCATTGTTTAGCGGACTTTCTGGTAAAAGTGGAGATGATTTTAGTCACGATAATAGCCCACACAACAAACAATTTATTCCATTTACCAATATTGCCAACAACATCTATTTAAAGCGAAATCATTTAGGAAAAGTAGTTATTTATGAGAATGAAAAACAGAATCAAGTAAAAAAAGGCGATATATTTTTTTTGATGAGTTCTGAGGGCTATGATGATATTGGCAAGTCAGCTACCTTAGCCGAAGATTTTGACGAAACATACCTAAATAGCTTTTGCAAAGGTTTTCGGGTTAACCCTCGTAAAGCTAATCCATACTTCTTAAACTATCTGATGCTTTCGGATTATTACAGGCAATTGCTTATTGTAGAAGGTAAAGGATTTACCCGAATCAATCTTAAAATGGAAAAAATAAATGACTTTCAAGTTTATATTCCCAAATCAATTGCTGTACAAAATGAATTAGTAAAGTACTTAGATGCGAAGTTAGATATGATTGCCAAAATAATTTTAAATATTGAAAATCAGGTTTGCAAACTTGTTGAATTACGCAAAACTCTCATCAATGATGTGGTAACTGGTACAATTAAAATAACTCAGGAGTAAAATGAAAGAATTAGACTTACAAGATAAATATCTTATAAACTTTCTTTGCGAAAGACCTGATGGACTTCATTATAAAGAAGCGAAGGCAAATACAGTTTCATCCCAATTCTTTATAATCGAGGACTTAAAAAATTTTATTTCCGAAACTGAGTTAAATAAGAGTAATTACAAAAAATTACTCAAAAAATTCCCCAACGAAAAAGATCTATTGAATGCTTTTACAATGTTCTTGAACGAAAAGATAAAATCTTCAATGAATATGGCTGTATTTATCAATACTTATAAGTCCGTCACTTTTGAAAGTATAAAACTTTATCTGTTTTATCCAAGCGGAAGTGAATTTGAAGAAGACAATCTTTTTAATCAAAATATTTTTTCAGTAGTTCAAGAACTTCCATATTCATTTAAAGTCGATGGTAAACAATATTTTTCTTTTCGGCCTGACTTGTCGTTCTTTCTAAATGGTATCTTTTTGGGTTATAGTGAGCTAAAAAGTAATTGGAATAATCAGACTTCAATAAAGAATGGGCGTATGAAAGTAGTGAAAGACTATTTAACTGCTAGTAAGGAATATCTTAATATTGCCGATAAAAATGATCAGGCCCAAACTATTCGCAAAGACTTTCTTAAAATCTTTGAAAAAGCGATTCATATCACTTCAACGGATATTTCCCAAACTTTTGTCATCCGTAATATTTCGAACACCTTTGACGATATCAAAGCAACGGTTCAGAATAGCAACTACGATTTTGAGCAATACGAGAAGAAAGCATTAAAAGATTTCAAGCCTTATCCATTAAAATCTAAAGATGGTTCAAAAATAGAGCGATTTGAGGAGGTTTTCAAAGCTTTATACGATAAGAAGATGATAGAAAAAGAAATTCTCTATTACAACTTCATTGAGCGAGAACTAGTCAAAAAAGAAATTGGTGAAACAAAAGAATATAAACACAGTGATGGTAAACTGATAAGTCCCAGGCCCAAACAAAAATTTGGGACAGATAAAATACTCGCCAAAATTGATGAGTTCCTAAATCATGAAAATGAACAAGATTACTTTATTAAAAAACTGGAAAGGGAATTACGAGCTAAGGGTATTGGCGAATCACAAATTCGGGATTTAATCAATAAACGCCAAAAGTATCAAAACAATAAAAATGTTTATTCTTTGTTGATGCAATATGCCGCTGGATTTGGAAAGAGTAATATCATTGGTTGGACTGCTCTTCAACTGAAAGATCTTCGCAGAAATGGGGAATATATTTATGACAAAGTAATGTTGGTGGTAGACAGGTTACAACTTCGAGATCAATTGGATTCCAAATTGTGCAATATGAACATTCAAAATGGAATATTTATTGAGGCAACTGACAAAAAAAGTTTTATCGATGCCCTAAGTAGTGATAAAAGAATTGTTATAGTCAACCTTCAAAAATTTGCCTCTATTGATAATTTTTTGGACGGAACTGTAGTAAAAAATCTATCTAAGATGAGGATTGCATTTTTAATTGACGAAATCCATAGAAGTAACAGTGGCGTTCAGCACGAAGAGATGATAAGTGTATTCGACGAGTTGCAAAAACCTTTCGATCAAAGCGAAGAATACAAAAAACAGCAAAATAAAAAAAACCTTATCATCGGTTTTACAGCAACACCTAGCGACCATACATTGGCCCGTTTCGGAGAGTTTAATAAATTCGCGGAGTCAGAAAAAATTTGGATTCCTTTTGATAGTTATACAATGCGCGAAGCTATTGAAGACGGTTATATTTTAAATGCCATTAAAGGACTTGTTCCTGTTTCTTCTAAAATGTATTTCGAAATACCGGACAATGACCTGAAAGGTTTTGAAGGTGATTTAGGATATGGTTTTGAGGAAATTCCAAATGATACAGATACAGGTGTTGATGAATACGGTAAAAAATATGCCATCCGCAAAAGGGAAATTTATTCTAATCCTCAGCGAATAGAAGCCATCTCTAAATTCATTGTAGAACGTTTAGTAACTACTGTTTATAATAATATTAGAGGTACAGCCAAAGCAATGTTAGCTGTTTCATCAATTTCGGCAGCTATTAAGTACAAGGGCTTTATTGACAAGTATTTTGCTGAAATCGTAAAGGAAAAGAAATACGAACGCTTTGCTGATGCACCAATTTATATCGTCTATTCAGAAAGCCAAGAACATAGCAGTTCTAATAGTTTAAATGGCGGGCAAAGCGAAGAAAAAGTTCTTCAAAATTTTGCCATTAAAAAAAATGGTTTAATTATAGTTGTTGATAAACTCCAGACAGGATTTGATGAACCTAAATTACATACTCTCTTTTTAGATAAAGAAATCAGAGGTATTAACGCCATTCAAACAATTTCAAGAGTTAATAGAACCGCCAAGTACAAGAATGATTGCAAAATCATTGATTTTTCATACAAAAATGTTAACATAGTTAACATTAAAGTAGCTTTTGAGCACTTTAGTAATGTTGTAGTTTCTGACTTTGATCCACTGGGTAACGAAAGAAAGTTGGCTGACCTGTATAAGACATTAACTACTCATTCTTTATTTAAAACTTATTATCCCAAATTCAAGGAGTACCATACAACAAATCCTGATGTCAGAAATATATTAGAACTAGAAGTTGCGTTTGACGGCTATATTAAAAATCACAAAGAAGATGCGAAAAAAATAAAAGAAAGTGTTTTAGGCTACTTCAAAATTCTCAACCTTATAGAGTTTGTTTTAGAACTAGATCTCAAATTCAGCGAAACGCTTTTATTAAGCTTTTGGCGTAAATACAATTTTTTATACAATCAAATTAACAAACAAGATGAGATAATAGATGATGTTGAAGTTTACTTCGACAACAGAATTGGAATTGTCGCACCAAAAGAAATAAATGAAAAAGAGGATAAACTTAAAAATTGGAGTCCAGCCAAACCTGATCAGTCTCATTTATACAAATATCATATTCTTAAAGTCATTGAGAAGCGTAATCAGGAAGAAGATGCCATAGCAGAATTAATCGCTGATTTCGAACAAAAAATTACAGCTTTATTTAAATTTATTAATGAAGATGAAATAGGCCAACGGCTAATTGCAAAAATCAATGATGGCGGGTCTGCCTTTACACAGGACGAAATTTATGAAGACTTTTTCAAGCTATATAGGAAATTTACAATCCGAAATAAATATTTAGGTGATTTCTTTATTAGGGAAACAAAAGATATAGTAAATCAATTGTGTGATGACTTCGAAAGGTATCGGATTGTCTAACACATATTTATTGCGAAATTATTACACTTTAAGCTAAAACAAATTCAGGAACAGACACCACTGGTACTAATAGCCATTCAGGAGTGGACATAGGCCCGGCTACAGGGTACTAGCTGTGCTGTTAATTCCTTACGGATGCGCAAAGGGCCATAGGTATCTCCCGATTCTTGGAAACAGGCCGTGATAAAAAAAGTGAGCCTATTTTTCTTTGCCTCCCTTTTGCCGTTCTTGTACCTGGTCCATAAATAATATCTGTTTGCCGAAAGGTCCATTGCTTTAAATAGCTTGATTACCGTATAACACGCCTTCAATTCTCTTACTGCTTGGTATCTGGATATTCTGGACTATGTTGACCCTGGTAATTCTGAAAATTTAAATTTTCGGAAGGCGCTTTACAGCTCTTAAACGCACGCCAATCTGGCGGATACT
>JAYVNT010000029.1:0-2459 GCA_043758285.1 Flavobacterium sp. | reverse complement strand
ATAAGTAAGTTGGACTAAACCTCCTAAAGTCGGCAGTTGCGTTTCGTGTTAATTTATTTTTCGGAAATTAATAGTATGTAAAACTAAAAACATACTATTATGACAACAATCAGAAAACAATTCATTCAGCAAATGCAGCTGAAAGGTTACAGTGCAAACACCATTCAATCTTATCTGGATTGTTTGATTTCGCTTTCGAAATTTTACAGTACATCGCCCGATTTGCTAACCGATCAGCAAATTCGGGATTACCTTCAACATTGTTTAGTAGAAAAAAAATTAAGCACATCGTGGTTTAATCAATGTGTTAGCGCATTAAAAATTCTATTTATTCAAGTTCTAAAAAAAGAATGGGATTCTATCTCAATTCCCAGAATAAGAAGGGAGAAAAAACTTCCAGTAGTATTGGCAAAGGAAGAAGTTAAATCAATTTTGGGAGAAGTAAAAAACATCAAGCATAAAACAATATTAACATTAATTTACTCTGCTGGTTTGCGTGTTGGAGAGGCAATTAATTTAAAAGTATCCGATATTGATTCTAAAAGAATGCAAATAAGGATAAGGCAAGCAAAAGGAGCAAAAGACAGATATGTAATACTATCACCTGTTCTGCTTGATTTATTAAGAACGTATTATAGCCTATACAAACCAAAAGATTTTTTGTTTCCTAGTCAAATGTCAGAGCAAATCTCGGATCGAACAGTGCAATCGATTTTTAAAAAAGCCTGTAAGACATGTAAATTGAATAAAACTGTCAGCATTCATGTTTTACGACACAGCTTTGCTACACATCTTATGGAACAAGGTGTTTCGTTACCAATCATACAACAACTGCTGGGACACAAATCACTGCGAACCACCAGTATCTATTTACACGTTCAGCAATACACGATAGATAAAATAAAAAGTCCGCTCGATTTTCTATAACAATTAATCCTTTACAAAATGAAAACTAAACTATCTCCACAAAAAGTGGAACTGGCTGATATATTCTATTTATTTGGTGATGAGTATAGAAAAAATCATAAGCTTACTTTGCAACATCGGAAAGTAATGTTTGCCGTAGAAGCATGTAGAACCAGAATATTGGGGGGTCATGTAGATACTTGCAATCATTGTGAATACAAGCGTATATCCTACAACTCTTGCAGAAACCGACATTGCCCTAAATGCCAAAACCTGAATAAAGAAAAGTGGGTAGATAAATTAGCGAGTAGTCTTTTGCCAACAAAATATTTTCATGTTGTTTTTACGATTCCTTCAGAACTCAACAGGCTTTGCCTTGTTAATCAAAAAGTGCTTTATGATATACTTTTTCATTCAGCCTCACAAACTATTCTAACACTTGCAAAAGACAAAAAACATCTTGGCGCTTTAACAGGCTTAGTTGCTGTGCTGCATACATGGGGACAAAATCTGATGGATCATCCGCACCTTCACACGCTTGTTCCTGCAGGCGGTTGGTGCGATGTAAATGCTAAACTTGGGTATGCAACTAATTATGGTTATTGGAAAAATTGCAAAAAGAATTTTTTTATTCATGTAAAAGTATTGTCCGAAATGTTTCGTGGAAAATTTTTAGCAGCTTTAAAAGATGCGTATGCAAATGGTGAATTAAAATTTGAAGGGGAAATAAAGCCACTAGCACAGATTAGAAACTTCAAAGCTTTACTTTCTAACATGTATAAAAAAAATTGGGTTGTTTATTCAAAAGACTCGATTAAAAACTCTGCTGGTATTATTAAATATCTTGGAAACTATTCGCACCGCATTGCCATCACCAACAATCGCATCAAAAGTATTGATAATGAAACCGTTTCATTTGAATGGAAAGATTACAAAGACAATAACAAAAGAAAGCTAATGACGTTAAGCAATAGCGAGTTCATTAGAAGGTTCCTATTACATGTATTGCCACCGAGATATTGTAAAATCAGGTATTACGGAGTCTTTTCGGCACGAAATAGAAAAACAATTCTGTTTCAATGTAAAAGAGTTATGGCTAAAAAAGCTATTAAATCAATGTTTGTTGATTTACCGTGGTACGAAGTTTTAAAAATTACAACAGGCGTTGATTTATTAAAATGCCCACATTGTAAAATTGGGAACATGTTACAAACTGAAGTGTTTAAAGGGCATAAAGCACCAACTTAAAAAGGAAAATCTTTCGTTCTTTGTTTATAGATTCTAAAAAAACTTTGACTTTATCAGAGTTAAAATTGTATTGATTAAACTGAAATAAAATGCAAAATAAAAAATTTACAACTGAAAATTATACTGTTTTAATAGTTAAATAAGCATCAAAAGTAAAAAGACAAAACATTGGTTCTCCATAGAGTAAAAGCCTGATACGTAAAGGCTTCCTCCAACTCAATTTTATACGCATTTTACCCTCCCCGCATAAAATTTGCTAATGTAAACCCTCCGCCGTAAATTGCGTATAAAATCTTAAGAAGTTA
>JAYVNT010000028.1:0-2459 GCA_043758285.1 Flavobacterium sp. | reverse complement strand
CACAACGTTAGAGTATTGCTGCAGGTGCGGAATTCATTGAATGCGCAGTCCGGAACTGTTGCCGAATAAAAATAAAGCTACATGGTAACTACAAAAAGACCAACATTTCCGTCAAGACTTGATGCGGTGCAGTAAGGGACAGCCGGATTGAGCTTCCGACCGCCCCACTTCTGTCAAGTTTTATTATACGCCGGCTTTGTTCAATTTCAAGTGGAATATTCGTCAACATTTAATTCATAACAATCCTTGAGAATTCTGCTAAGAACATCCACTTTAGTAGAAAATAAAAAAGTCGCAAATTCATTCTGTCCGGTAAGTATTCCCACAAGTTGATAAGTCGATTTACCTTCGGAAATATCTTTTTTTAGCCAAACTCCGCAGCCACTTATTCCTTTTAAATTAAGAGAAAATCTCTTAATTACTTTTAAGATTAGAAAATTTGTCATCTCAATTCCTGTTTCGACATAATCACCATATTCAACACCACAGGCTGAAATTTTAATAGAATTGACTACCACTTTTTTTTCATAATCATTGTCTATACTTAATATTTCTGGATAACCATAGATGAAATACTGTGATACATTTTCAGAAAAGTGCGACAAAGTAATATCTTTCCATTTAAGAAAAGTATACTCACTTTTTAGAGCTCTAATTGAAATACGGTCCGTTAGCTCGTAGAAAGCAAGATCAAATCTTTTAGGATCATGAATTTCTTCATCATTGGGTTGAAACACCCAGCCCAAGCCAGCAATGTTATAAAACGTCGAATTAATCATAAATCCGAATTCGTCTGTATTTTCACCATGTACAGTATGTCCAGCGGTAACTATAAAATATCTCGAAGCAACTGAAAATATTACGGAAGATGAAAATAATGCAGGTTTTCCAGATAATGTTTTTCGTCGATTATAAACAAGCGGAAGTGTAAATTTTTTGAAAGATTTTTGAGTAATCATTAATTCTTAAAATTGCTTTAAATTGAATCCTGTAGGTAATGCCCAGCGAATCTGACGCACAACGATCAGTCCTTGCTGAAGGCTGGGTTTCATTGCTCGTCCTACCTTAATCAAGCATCTTTTCAATTTTGCCGTTTCTTACTATTAGTTTTTTATTGTCATTCAAATATGCGTACTCACCATCTGGTGCAAGAATATCAGCTATGAAAACTTCTGCTCCAATAGTCTGAAACCTTTTAGAAACGATTTTCAAAATTTTGTTGTCTCTTGTCTGTCTATACACAATTTGCGTCTGTTTGTTTGCTATTTCAGTTACTGGCATTTCAAGTCGAGCTTTAGTTAGTGTGGCAAATGCAAGTTCATTTGACGTATTTAATTCTATTGCTTTTTCTGCAAAACGAATACTCTCATTATACTTTTTGTTATCTAAGAATGCAACTGCCTTGCCACAAAGTATTTGACTACTTTCTTCATTACTGAGGCTGGCATTTATTTCAAACTTGGGAAATATTTTTTTTTGCAGCCCAATAATTATTAACGCAATTGAAGGCACTAAGAAAGCAAGTACACCCCATCCAAATGTTTCTCTATTTTGTCGTTTTGCAATTGCCACAATCCATATAGTTACAAAAACTCTCAAAACGACAGCCCCAAGAAGCACAAAAATATTAAACCGGTTATAAGATTCGTAACTTTCAAAATTGATTGGACCAGAAATTGCATACACTAAATAAATTAATACTAGTATCACCCCCGAAAAAAAGGCATCACTTTCTGGTGTATATGTTGGGACAAATTTGGATTGTTTAGATTCATTTATTTCATTCATTGGCTTGGTTTTATTCCGTGGGCCAAATGATAAATTTAAATTTACAGCTTTAGGCTCGCCTTGTCTTTGTAAGTCAATTTCATTAACAATTGGCTTATTAACATCAGATTGTTTTGCCCCACAGAAAGAACAAAACATACTGTCGGCGTCTATTCGGTTACCACAAGTTTTACAGAACATAATTTAATTATATTGAGTTAATTTAAATTTGGCTCGTCCTAGTTTTAGTTGACTCTTTTTCACGTTATCCAAAGCGGGATAAGATTTTGTAAGCTTTGTTGGGTGGTAACCATAGTACACTTCTGTGAGGCCGCTGTTTATCTTCTTTGATAGATTTGTGTCAGTGAAGTTCTGTAAATAAAGTTAGCTTTTGTTAATAACGGTCCTCTGGTTCATATTGCTCTTCCTCATAATTATCTTTGAAATCTTCCATCGCACTTTCTCCAATATCTTCTTTTGTAAGCATTTCGTATTTGTAACTAAAAATCAAGGAAGCAATTTTTGACTTTGAAATTTTATACCTGTCTGAAATTTTTGCTATTGCACTTTGATAAAGAAATTTTGAATTTTGGTCAGAATCTGAAATTGTGTCTGTAAGAACATAGTAATCCCTAAGTATAAGGTTTAAGGTATCAAAAGAAATTTTACGAACTTCTGACAATAAAATAATT
>JAYVNT010000027.1:0-2460 GCA_043758285.1 Flavobacterium sp. | reverse complement strand
ACTCAAAAGAGTTATAGAGTTGTAGTTTTTGGTTTTGGATGACCACAATTTCAAAATGCGTATCGCTTACATGCACAAACATTTGTTGTGCAGTATTGTTTTTGGATAAATCCAATAATTTATTTACCAAAACCGTATTGGCATGTTTGTAATCAAATGTTCCAAATTGGTCAATAAAATAGTTGTTCATATTCACATACGGAATATAAACGTTGTTCATCTCGTAGTTGCCTAATTCATCGTAGGCAAAGAAATCAGTTTCAAAAACTTTGGTATTAAATTGCAAATAACTGCCTAGATATTCTTCGTCAAACAATGCCGTTGGGACAAAGGTGGAAAGATTATTGTTGTGAATGATGACAACTTCATCATAATCAGCTTTCAATTCGGGATGCTTCTGAAACGCTTCTCCAAACAATTCTTCAATTTGTGTAGTGACATTGACTTTCCCCAAATCAATTTTTTGGAGCGTTAGTGGTTTGTTCAAAAGCGTATCAAATGTTGCAAAAGATAAGCCATTCAAGGAAACTTGAATTGCTAGTTTTTGGTACATTTTATCGATAACACTTGAGTTTTGCCACATAGTTTGTGCATTAAATATAAGAAAGGCAAACTTACTAAAATTAAATGATTGAAAAATTAAAGAATTCAAAGATTGTTCAAAACTCTGTGTGCTGCATTCTGATTTCTACCGACTAACGATTATATTTGAAGTTCAAATTTTACGATTATTAATTTATGACTTCCAGCCAGTTTTACAGCGTTTTAAGCAAACAGTTTCCGTTTCAACCGACTGTAAAACAAGATATTTTTTTTCAGAAGATTGCAGAATTTCTAACCAATTCGAACTCTAACGAAATATTTGTATTGAAAGGTTACGCCGGTACTGGGAAAACTACCGTGATTTCGACCATTGTCAATAATCTTTCGGCAATAAATAAGAAGTATGTTTTGCTCGCACCAACAGGAAGAGCGGCCAAAGTCATTGCTAATTATTCTAACAAACCAGCGCATACCATTCACAAGAAAATTTATTTTCCCAAAAAAGGAAAAAGCGGAGGCGTTTCTTTTACCAAACAACAAAACAAGCATAAAAATACGATTTTCATAGTGGATGAATCATCCATGATTTCGGATGTGAATACCGAATCGAAATTGCATGAAAACGGCTCGTTACTTGATGATTTGATTTCCTATGTGTATAATGGAGATAATTGCAAAATGATTCTGCTTGGTGATACCGCTCAATTACCGCCAGTGCAATTGGATGTTAGTCCGGCATTGGATACTGAAAAATTGGCTTTGAATTACAACAAAGAAATTTTTTCTATTGAGTTAGACGAAGTGATGCGACAAGAGGAACATTCTGGGATTTTGTTTAATGCGACTGAGTTAAGAGAATTATTGAAAAGTAGTTTCTTGGATGATTTCCAATTCAACTTGAGAGGATACAAAGATATTGTCCGCTTGACTGATGGTATGGATATTCAGGATGCGATTCAAGGTGCGTATAGCAATTATAGTATTGAAGATACGTGTTTTATTGTGCGTTCCAATAAAAGAGCCAATCAATACAATCAGCAAATTCGTTCCAAGATTTTAGAAAAAGAAAGTGATTTATCGGTTGGTGATTATTTGATGGTCGTGAAGAACAATTATTTTTGGTTGAAAGAAACCGATGAAGCTGGATTTATTGCTAATGGCGATATTGTGGAAGTATTGGAAATATTTGGTTTTAAGGAATTATACGATTTCAAATTTGCCAAAGTAAAAATCAGAATGGTGGACTATCCCGACCAGAAACCTTTTGAAACCGTATTGTTGTTAGACACTATTATCAGCGAATCTCCATCCTTGACCTTTGATGAAAGCAATCGTTTGTATCATGAAGTGATGAAAGATTACGAAGGCGAAGCACAATATAGAAAGTTCCTAAAAGTAAAAAACAATGAATATTTTAATGCACTACAAGTGAAATTCTCTTATGCCATAACGTGTCACAAATCGCAAGGCGGACAATGGAATACTGTTTTTATTGAGCAGCCTTATTTGCCTAATGGCATTGATGTTGATTATGTTCGCTGGCTTTACACGGCAGTAACTCGTGCCAAAGACAAATTGTATTTGATTGGGTTTAAGCAAGAGAGTTTTGAAAGTTAATTAAATAATAAAAAAATACGAGAACATTATAATCACTAGCTTTGTGACTATTCATATTAATTTAAATGAAAAAATCAGCCCTAAATATTGTTGTTGCCTTTTTACTTTTCTTATTTCTTCAAAGCTGTAGCAGTAGTGACGTTAGTACAACACCAGACCAAAACCCAACCACTTTTCAGGCACCAAAGACTGAAAACATTGTAATGTATGAAATAAATCCTGTGGCATTTAGTTCATCTAAAGACATTCAAGGTATTACAAATAAACTTGATTATTTAAAAGATTTAGGAATAAATACAA
>JAYVNT010000026.1:0-2464 GCA_043758285.1 Flavobacterium sp. | reverse complement strand
TTAAGATTATTTGATTGGTTATTTTCAAGACCTCTTCAATATCTGTTTTATTCCGAATTAATTTGTCAATTTGAGAAAGCAACTTTGCGTTGTCTTTGTGATAAGGCAATAAAACCCTTTCGGCTTCATTTGGCATTAATTCTAAAACTCCGCCACCGTGGCTTCTTCCGCTTACTTCTGTAAACGCAAGTGATAGCGAATTGTAATAACTGGCTGTAAGTGCATTTATATCTGTCCCCTGCTTCACAAAAACTCGGTGCATTGTGTCTGTGGTATATGCTCCTGCTTCATTAATTATTAATCGTGGGTAAAGATTATTTCTTCTAATAAACAAAGCATCTGAAATTTTCAATGATGGCACTACAAACCAATCATTTCTAATTCCAGTCTTGTAGCCTTTATGAATACCCAAACTTTCACCGTGAGCAATATATTTTACTGCTCCGTTTTTCTGATTGAGGTTTTGTTTGTCGGGAAATGTAAGTAAATGTGCTTTGGCTTTTGAAAATTTATTTTTCTCCCAATCTTTTTCTGTGAAAATCACACTGTTTACCTGAACGCTCCTTCCAACCATTGGCTTTGCATAGTCGTGTAAGTCGTATTCTTCAACTGTTGTAAGTGGAACGGTGAAGAAATCATTTGAGCCTGTTGTTATGCCAACTTCAACTTTTGCATATTTTCCAAGCGTTGAAATATTTCTTTTCTTAGCAATGTTTTCTAAGAAGTCTATTTCCTCTTGTTCTAAAAAATAGAAAGTCCATTTGTTAGATTTAAAATCAATTTTCTTTTGTGGGCTTTTTAATTGTGCGGTATCAAGCGTTTTCAATTCGCTTGCATCTTTTAATTCGATATGTTCAATGTTATGTTCTTTACTTCCGTTTTTTTCGCAAAGCAATAAAACAACTTCTTGTTGAATATCAGGAAATACAAGTTTTTCAAATGAAATAATATATATTTTATTGTAAAACTGTGCAATGAATTTTCTCAATTGTAATGCAAACGAAACTTGTAAAATCTCTGCTGGCAAAACAAAACCAATTTTTCCGCCTTTGTCTTTCAATAGGAGAGAAGAACCAACAACAAACGAAACCCAAGCATTTGTAAGTTTAGAATAAGTCAAACCTGCTTTTATAAAAATGTCACCCGCCTCAACCTGTTGATTCCTGTCGAAAAACTGATAGCGTATGTATGGCGGATTTCCTACAATTAAGTCGAAGCGTTGCAAAGTGTTGTTGCAATAAGTATGGAAATCATCATTGATTATTTGCTTGTTTTTCAAAACAATTTTTTCTGCTTTTTGGGCTTCAATTTCATCAAACTCAATTGCAGTAATTGATTTGTATTTTGATTTTAATCCCTTCAACTGCTCAAGGAATACACCATCACCGCAACTCGGCTCAAGTATATCAAAGTCGGTGCTTCCATTAATTCCCCAACGCAAAATAAATTCCGCAATTGGTGCAGGGGTATAAAATCCACCTCTTAATTTTTCTGCTGTTGCGTTCTCAATTAGCTTCATACAATTTTTTGATTAATGGGATTAATGAATCATCATTGCCTAAATCATATAATTTGGCTAATAGCTTTTCTAAAGCAATTTTTTCTCTTGAAAACTGGCTTTGCAATGGCGTTAATGCTCTCTTGTTTCCAATGTTTGCATCAATTTTATCTTGAATTTTTATTAGTTCCTTTTGGAGTTCTACAATCTTGTCGTGAAGTGCTTTATCCTTTGCGTTTGAAAAATCAATTTTACGAATAGGTAAATTGTTTAGAACCTTTGTTCCTCTTGCAAAATAGCTTCCTCTAAATATTTCGCCAGTTAAGATTACAAACCACTCAACATATTTAGAGTTTAAAATGGCTTGAATGTAGTAAGTGGAATAGTCAAACTTTTCGGGTAATGTGATTGCACAATAACCCGCAGTTCCACCAGAGGTAAACAATGTTCCATAATTATCAATAGCGTATTTGTCTCCGCTTGATAATACGCCAAGTATTATTTTTTCTTTCTTTCCTAAAATATTTAAACCTTGTTGTCTTCCGAATCTGTGCCATTCGCTTTTTGTTGCAGGTTCAGGTTTTATATCTCTTTTAGGATTGTTCAAAATGGCTTTATGCTTTTGGAAATATTCAAAAGCCAATGGGTATTTTTTCTGAATCGCTGAAAGCGGAATTATTTCAACTCCCTTTTTTGTGTTTTCGTAAGGATAAATTACTCTTGCGTTTGGCTTAAAAGTTCTGTATGTGTTTAAGTTGTCTTCGCCTGATGATGTTTGAAAATAGGGTTTGGTTATTGCCTTTTCAATTTTGTAGTCCACATTCTTTTTTGTGAAGTAGTAATGCTTTGTATCTTCCTTTGTTGGAATAAATATGTAAATTTCATTTGCACTTGTTTGAATACCATTGAAAATATTGTCCTCGCCAACTAAGTCAACCAACTTTATACTTTGAGCAGATATTTTAG
>JAYVNT010000025.1:0-7768 GCA_043758285.1 Flavobacterium sp. | reverse complement strand
CATTGCCCGATAATCCTGTTAAGACATAGGTTTCATAATTTGTATTTCCAACAACAGGCGTTGGACCAACAACAGACACACCAATTGCCGACAACCCTGCCAAAGTATAATTGTTGCCATTAATTATAAAGTTTAGGGTAGCAGCAGTTTTGGTTACCATGGTTACTCTACCTGTAAATTGCAATGTTCCAAGTAAATCAATAAATGGTATATTGTCAATAACTCTAGGCGTTCTGCAACTTAAAGGCGGCACAAAAAATAGTTCTTGATTTCTTTGGTCACCATTAGGAGCACCGTCATCACCCACACTTTGAAAGGCAAAAATTTTATTGGTAGAACTCACAAACAAGTTACCATTTGCACTATAATCAGCACCTGTTAATGCTAAATATTCGCCTGCCAATAAAGTATAAACTGGAGTAGCAGCACCATTTAAGGTTATTTGGGTATCTTCATCAGCTACTAAAAGTATTTTTTCGACAGCATCAACTCCAGTACTTTTAATAAAAATATAATTATTGCTAGATAATCTTTCGGCAGGTACAATTTGATCAAAACCCAAATCTAGATTGCCCACTGCATTGGTACCGCCAAAAGAACCACAGTTTACGGCAATAGGTTTGTCAGACAAAACCAAAGAACCAATTAAGCCGTCTTTATTAGCCGCTGGAGTTGGTCCTTGAACTGCCATGACATAGCTTTCGCCTCTATTTAAAACAATAGTATAAGAGGTGCTTCCGGTTGAACTATTGACTAATTGCACCCCGGGCTTCATTCCGCTAAAGGTGACGGAGGTATTATTTTCTGTAGCCAAAACAGAAACGAAAGTGTAGTGAACAGTGGAATAATTGTTTACTAAAGTATTAGTAAAGGCACCAACCCGAAAACGTAAACCAAGTGAAGCAATTCCTTTGGATACTAATTCTCCTGCTTGATTTAGTGATTGATCAATAACTCTGGCTGATACATAAACTAAATCATCGGCTTCAACGATATATCCTTTGTTGTTTAGAATGGTACTTGCCAAACTGGCGTCAACATGCAGTTGTGTATCATTTCCATACCCTATATTATATACATAAGGAGTATTTCTAGTAACGGTTCCTGTAATTGTAATTCCACCAAGTTCAATAATCCTGAAATTTACAGGAGTTGTATTTGGAGTAGAAATATAAAGATATTGGTCTCCGGATAAGATAGTACCACTCGATAGCGGCGGAATATAATGGGTTTTACTAAATTGTGAATGGCAATTTAATGAGACAAGCAAAACAAAAAGTAGTAGGTAGGGCAACTTTATTTTCATTCGCTAAAATTAGTAAAAAAAAACAATTTTTACTGTTTCACAGCAAAATGTCCGTTACTGATTTTTTTATTGTTTAATTAAAAAATTTTAAAATACCGAGCTGGTAGACCCCATATTGTTTGTAATATGCCCTCTTCCAGAGCTGGTAGGTGCTATATTGTTTGTAGGATGCCCCCTTGCAGTACTGCAAGACCCTATATTGTTTGTAATATGCCCCCTTGCAGTACTGCAAGGGGGCATATTACTTATGAACCATTGCCAATCAGGTATAAAATACCTTATTTATGGTCTTTTTTTTATTTTTAATAAGAAAATAGACGGTATAAAAAAGCTACAACAGGGGTTAAATTTGTTGTAGCGGGTTTAAATAAATTGTTATGAATTGATGGATGATGGAATTATAAATCTCTTTTTTCAATTAATTTAAAGGAAAAGAAAATGAAAATCGCTGTCCACACCAAAACAATTAGAATAGAAGTGGTGTGAACGTCATAATCTTTGACGTTTGTGGCTCCAATTGCTGTCTTGACGTTTCGGATTATTGATAATTTTGAAAACGGTTCCACAATCAAATTGCTCATAGATTCCAAAGGAAAGAATTGAGTGATATGAGCTGCGGTATCACTTTTCGGAAAAACTTTAAAGCTCAAAATGCCGTTGGCAATACCTTCGAGTATGTTCCAAACAAAAAGAAATCCGATAGCAAAAGCGGAACGTTTTACCAAAACTCCTAAGAAAAGGCAGAACGAGAAAAACCCAACCAGCTTAACGAAGTAGGCCAGTAAGTATTCTAGGTCAGAAAAGACAATGCCCAATTCGGTGTAAGAAGAAAAGCTGTATCCCAAAATTAAGGACATCACAAATACAAAAACAGTTGAGCAAAACGCAAAAAGTACGACGGTTAAGAATTTAGAAAGGATAAATTCTTGCTTGCTCATGCCGTCTATTAAGTTCTGTTTTAGTGTGCCGTAACTGTATTCGTTTGCCATCATAGACACAATAACTATGGCTAAAAAGAATTTTAGAATTGCAGCAATATAGGTGTTGAAATGCCAAATGAAAGGGAAATTAAAAATCCCCATTTCGGCGAGATGAAATTTTAAGTTTCCAATATCAAATTTGATGGAAGCAATTAATGCTATGAACGACAATATCACAAAATAGCTAATTGTCAATATTTTGCTGGCGCGGTTTTTCCAGATTTTTTGTAATTCTATGGCGAGTAATCTTTTCATATTAGTTTTTTGTTAAAGCTAAAAATTGTTGTTCTAAACTCATTTTTTTGAACACCAGATGATTGAGGTAAATTCCTTTTTCAGCCAAATAGCGGTTCAAAAATGACGCGTCAAGAGGATTTTTAAAATGAACGATTACCTTTCCTTCTATTTCAGAAATTTTTTCAACTTCAGGATGATTTTTTAATGTTTCAATAAGTTGGGAATTGTTATCGGCTTGCAATTCAAAAAAGCCACTTTGATTGGTCATTCCGTCAACGGTTCCGCTGTATAAAATTTGACCAAACCGCAATACCAAAACATGGCTGCACACTTTTTCTACTTCGTCCAAAAGATGTGAAGCCAGTAAAATCGTTGTTCCTTGCGAGGCAATCAAACGGATAATATCACGAATTTGATGAATTCCTTGCGGATCTAAACCATTCGTTGGTTCGTCTAGGATTAAAATTTCGGGGTCGTTTAATAGGGCAGAGGCAATGGCTAATCGCTGTTTCATTCCCAATGAAAAAGTTTTGAATTTGCTGTCTTTTCTATCGACAAGCCCAACAACTTCTAGTTTTTCATTCACTTTAGAATAATCTATATTTTTTATTTTGCAGACCAATTCCAAGTTCTCTTGGGCTGACATGTACGGATAAAAATTGGGACGTTCAATAATGGCACCTACTTTTTTCAGTGCATCATGAGTTTTCATAGTGCCACCAAACCAACTGTATTCGCCAGAAGTTTTATTGACCACATTGAGAACAATTCCCAATGTCGTTGATTTTCCAGAACCGTTTGGCCCAAGAATTCCATACACATTTCCTTTTTGAATTTCGAGAGAGACGTTATTTACAGCGTGAATTTTGCCATAACGTTTGTGGAGGTTTTTAATTGAAAGAATTGCAGTTTCCAAAGACTAGTTTTTTAGGTTTTGTATAGGACGACAAAAACCTTTTTTTGTTACTATTCTTTTCGAAAGTAAAATTTAGATAGGAACTGTTTCTTTAGATTAAGATAGAAAAGTGTTTCGTTAATCTCTTTGAGCTTTGTGGTCAATGTGATTTTTTGACCTCTAGTATCGTTGGTTACTTGTGTTTTACACGTTTTGCATTCAAATTCGCTGAAATGGTGATTTACTTTTTTAGTTTCAACAAAGCGATGTCCAAGTACGGAACAGCGATAATTTTTTTTTACCATTCCAGGGGTTAAGTAGTTTGGTTCCATACAATAAGGTTTTTGGTTTAGCATAATAAACGTAGTTAAACATAGATTAAACACCTAATAAAACCGATGTAATACAATATATTTATATTTTATAATACAATATACTTACGAAAAAATTTAATTGTAGGGTACTATTTTTGGCTCTCCAATTTGGAAATCAGGCAGTGATAAATCATTGTTTTTAAAAGTATTAGTTTTAAAAACATTTGTTTTTTCAAAAGGAATGGAAGGATAAAAAGAAAACGAAACTTGAAAACTATTGAATACCAAATAGTCATTGTTTATCAAAACGCCCAAGCTAAAAACAGAATATATTTTATCATTAAAAACCTTGTCCGATTCATTTCCAAGCATACCCAAAGTCATATTTACAAAGGGACTAAAATGAAATCCATGCCAATTTCCTGGTGTGTAGGTTTGCGTTTGAAACGCTATAAAGATTTTTTTAGTGCCGTTAATTAATGGATTGTTGAATCCAGATATTCCATTTTGCTCCGTAATTGTTACTCTATCCTTAATAATGTCGGCTCTATTATTGCCAATTACTAATGATGGTTTAATAAATTGTCTTATTCTCCAATTTCCAATTTCTAGTAAGTTAGTAAAATAGTTGGCTTCAACCCTCAAGGTCGTTTCCTGTGATAATCTATTTTGAAAAAAACTCCCCAATTCGATATTTGCTCCTAGATAACCAAAAGAAAAATAATTGCCATACGCAAATCGTCCGCTAAAATAAGCTCGCTTCAAATTATTTTTATCTTGAAATCCTCCAGTTATGGCATAAACTTTTCCATAGGGAACATCCTCAATAATTCCAAAATTGAAGAGGTATTTATCCTCTTCAAATCTTCTATTGTTAACGCCTATAGTCGCTAAATATAATTTTTCGGGAGCAAAAAATTGAGACGGATCATATTGCAAACTTGGTCTTTCTATATATACAACGTTTTTATAACCAATAGTGGTAACTATGTTAGTGGTTCTAGAATCAACACTTTTTCCTCCAAAAAGTTTAAAAGAGTGACCAAACCAATATTCTTGAGTTTCTAATTTGAAATTTTGTTTTTGGAAAACACCTGTGTTATCGGGCAATGAATCGTTATAAAACCTATTTTCAAAATAAGCACCACCAGCTAATCTAGTAAATGCAGAGAAAAATGGTCTTTCTATTCGGGCACTTCGGGTTATATTGTGATTTAAATCATTATCATAAATAAAGGTTGTATTGATATAAGTATTCCTGATATTGTTGATGGTATAACGTGCTTTATAAGCGTTTTTTCCATCGTTGAATCTTCTTGTAAAATCATTTTCAACTTCATGGCCTAATCCAAAAAAATTTCTCTCCGTTAAATCAAAATTGGCTTTATTTGCCGAAAAAGCACCATTAGGAATCAATGTCCACGAATCTAAAACCCGCACCGAAACATCTATAGAATCGTTACAATTTGGAATTTCAATTGGTTTGATAATTACACTTCTTACATAACCTTGCTTTCTTATCAATCGTTCCGATTCTTTGGCAACTAACGAATCTAATGGCTCATTTTTTTTGAAAAGCAATAAATTTCGAATAGTCCAATTTTTGGTTTTTAAATGCAAACGGTTACCAAACTTTTCAAATCCTTTATCAGGTTCATCCTTATAATTATCAACCGAATAGCCAAACGGATCTAATGTTTCAATAGTTATAGTTCTAATGATTTTACCTTCGTTTCTATCAAATGATTTTTTGATAAAATACTGTTTTCGAGCATTTTTAGGAGATGTAGCTGTGCTTACTTTAGATCTAAAAAGCATGCGATACATAAACTTGTTAAACTTATTTTTTTCGGAATAATTTTCAATTTTTTTATACACTTTTACGGAATCGTTTCCGCTATTTTTTTCCTGCGCTTGACTGTTTTGACAAACGAAAAATAGAATTAAAAAAAAGTGCAATAATTGAAATTTCATAGCATTTGTTGGAGGTAACAAATATAAAAAATCCTTAACTGTATTTGACAATTAAGGATTATATAATTTACAGTATTAGTTATAAAAATTGAATTTGTTTACTTCATTTCCAACATTTGTTCTAGCTTTTTTGTTCTTTGTTGAAATAAACCAAATAATAATACATTTGTTTTTCTTCGTCCCAACCTTTTTCTACATATTTTTCGGCACTTTCGGGATTGATAAAATCCAATTTAATTTGGATATTAGTATCCAGATTGATGACGTTTTTAATTGATTTTCTAGCATCAGAAACCGCGCTGTTTGCAATTGGAAAACTAGTAACATCTTCTATGCTATATTTTTCACCCTTATCTACTTTATAGTTTTTAAATTCCGGAATTAAATCTGGATTGTCTAGGACTTCGTTCAAGAAATTGCTTTCTTCAAACTGATCATTTTTGGCAAAATAATTTACCGAACGGTTCATAAACATTACTTCTTCTTTTTTGTCTTCAGCAGGAAATACAACGTCTTTTGCAAATCCTTGACAGAATTTCAAATATTTTTTGGTGATAAAGTTTTCATCTTGAAACGCATCAACCGAAAGGAAATGTTCCAGCCAATAACGTGTGTCATATCTGTTGCTGTCAACAGTTAAAATCTTGTAACCTTCTTCTTTTTTGTAGTTAAAAATCAAGCAACCTTTGTCTAATTTGTTCAGGTTTATCCCTTGTTGTAAAATCATTTTTAGTGACTTCCCTTTTTCTTCAAACTGCATAAAATCAGACATAATCTCGCTTTTGAAAACACCAATGGCATCAACAACATTGTTATCAATGTTTAAGTTTGTCAAATAGGCAACATACACTTCACCATTTTTGATATGAGGATGATTAGACTGCTCAAAAAGATGCTCAGTAATTTTCTTTGAAATAGTGTGAATTTCACTCGGGTTGATAAAAATTTCTGTAGCCAAGTTGAACATATCATTGTATTCCAAATCTACTTCGTGAGCAAACTGAAAATAGTTTTCCTCTTTTTCACGAAACGATTTGAAGAAATATTCTTTTAACAACGGAACAATTTCGTCATTCAAAATATATGCTTCATCCGACAGAAACATTGATTCGTTGCGGCTTTTGTTTCCAATTCTATGAATTGATAATGACTCGATGTGAGTGTTGAATAGGTTGATCATTTTATTTAGATTATAGAACCAAGAAGCAAGAATAAAGATAGTTCAGCTGATACTTGGTTATTTTAATATTTTTAATCTTTTCTTTTTTTCTATTCTGTTGAAGCTTAATTCCAATTCTCTTCAAATCCAAAATCTTCAAAGTTGTCTTCTTCACCAAATGCGTCTAAATCGTCTTCATCTAAATCGTCTTCAAATTCTGAATAGAAATCTTCTCCTTCAGCTTCAAATTCTTTTTCTGGCGCAATAGCTGGTAATTCGCCATGCGAGAACAATAAATTCGGATAAATTAAGCCAATTTCTGTTTCTTCAACTGCTGCCAATTCTGCCAAAAAAGTCCACATGTTGATAAAATCATATACATAAATTATCTTAGTTTGTTCTTTATCTAGTAGCTCATTTAGTTTGTAATCGCTCATTGTTTTTTGTTCGCCTGCAATTTCTCCAGTGTCAAACATCGGAATTTCATCTTCTTGATTCCAAGTATCATCGCAGGTATAAAACGAAGCAACTTCCATTCCGTCAAAACCAAAACCATTGACAATAGCGTTGTGCAAATCTTCTAAAGTAGCTTCTTCTTGAATGGCAATATCTCTAAAAACGTCTTCTTCTGAGTCGAGAATTACTCTGAATTTATAAATCATAATGGTAATTTTAATAAGCCAGCAAAGGTAAAATTTAATTTATGATTAATGAATTACGAATTACGAATTGTTGAAAAGATTTATAATTTAAATCCAATTCGGATTCCGCCCCATTTAAATGAGTTACCATAACTAAATTCTCTGGTGAGTATCGTTTGAGAATATTCTAGATAAAGCCCACGGTATTGGAGTACAATTCCAAAATTATCTTGAAGAGTTAACCGTTCTATATCGCTTTCGG
>JAYVNT010000024.1:0-2471 GCA_043758285.1 Flavobacterium sp. | reverse complement strand
GAAAAGTTAATTTATGAAAGGAATTATTTTAGCGGGTGGTTCAGGAACAAGATTGCATCCATTGACTTTGGCTGTAAGTAAACAGTTAATGCCAATTTATGACAAACCTATGATTTATTATCCATTATCAACTTTGATTTGGTCAGGAATTAGTGAAATTTTAATCATTTCAACACCGCATGATTTACCTTTATTTAGACAGTTATTGGGTGACGGAAAAAGTTTAGGTTGTCGGTTTGAATATGCCGTTCAAGAAAATCCTAATGGTCTTGCAGAAGCGTTCATCATAGGAAAAGAATTCATCGGAAACGATAAAGTAGCACTAGTTCTAGGAGATAATATTTTTTATGGAACAGGATTATCTGATTTATTGTTAGCCAATAACAATCCAGATGGCGGAATTATTTATGCTTATCATGTTAACGATCCAGAACGATACGGTGTTGTAGATTTTGATGCCGATGGAAAGGTTCTCTCGATTGAAGAAAAACCTGAGCATCCCAAATCAAACTTTGCCGTTCCAGGAATTTATTTTTATGATAATGATGTGGTTGAAATTGCTACGAATATCAAACCAAGTCATCGAGGCGAAATTGAAATCACCGATGTTAATAAAGAATATTTAAAAAGAGGAAAACTAAAAGTTAGTATTCTTGATAGAGGCACAGCTTGGTTAGACACAGGAACATTTCAATCCTTGATGCAAGCCGGACAATTTGTTCAAGTCATAGAAGAACGTCAAGGATTAAAAATTGGTGCTATTGAAGAAGCAGCTTATCGAATGGGATTCATCGATGCAAAACAATTAGAAAAATTAGCACAACCACTGTTAAAAAGTGGTTATGGCACACATTTATTAAGCTTGATATAAATGAATTTTATTCCAACAAAACTTGAAGGGTGCTTCATCATCGATCCAAAAATAATCCTTGATGAACGTGGGTATTTTATGGAAAGCTTTAACGAAATCACTTTTCAAAAAGGCGTGAATCAACAAGTTCATTTTGTTCAGGACAATCAATCATTTTCGTCCAAAGGAGTTTTAAGAGGTTTGCACTATCAAACAGGTGAACACGCACAGGCCAAATTAGTTCGGGTTTTGCATGGAGAAGTACTGGATGTTGCTGTTGATATCAGACCCAATTCGCCAACATTTGGTCAATATGAAGCTGTTGTTTTATCGGGTGAAAACCAAAAACAGTTTTTTGTGCCAAGAGGATTTGCTCATGGCTTTTTAGTATTGAGTGATACAGCTACTTTCTTTTATAAATGTGATAATTTTTACAACAAAGAATCCGAAGGCGGAATTAGTTACAACGATAAAACCATCAATATAGATTGGAATTTTCCAATAGCCGAATTAATCATTTCAGAAAAGGATAAAATTCAACCCACAATAGAAAACGCCAAAAAAGCATGGTAGTTTTAGTAACTGGAGCAAACGGACAATTAGGACAAAGTTTGCAATTTATTGCGCCGAATTATTCTGAAATACAATTTGTTTTTTGTTCATCTACTGAACTAGACATAACCGATTTAAACAATGTTCAAAAAGTTTTTAAACAGTTTAAACCTCAATATTGTATTAACACCGCAGCTTATACCGCGGTTGACAAAGCCGAAAGCGAACCTGAAAAAGCACATTTAATCAATGTTGTTGGCGTTAGAAATTTGGCTCAGATTTGCAAAAAAAACAATACAACTTTACTTCATATTTCTACTGATTTTGTTTTTGATGGTAATTTGTCACCCCGAGAGCAGTCGAGGGGTTATTCAGAAGAAGATATCCCAAATCCCACAGGCGTTTATGGACAAACTAAATTAGACGGAGAAAGAGCTATTCAAGCTACTTTTGAAAACTATTTTATTATTAGAACCTCTTGGGTTTATTCACAATTTGGAAATAATTTCATGAAAACCATGTTGCGTCTGGCTTCAGAAAGAGATTCGATTTCTGTTGTGAATGACCAAATAGGAACGCCAACAAATGCGATTGATTTAGCTAATGTCCTTGTAAAGATAATTTGTCACACTGAGCTTGTCGAAGTGCAGCAATCAACAATGAATAAGTTTGGCATTTATAACTTCAGCAACGAAGGACAATGCAGCTGGTATGATTTCGCCAAAAAGATATTTAAAATCAATAATATCACTATTGATTTAAAATCAATCCCAACTTCAAGTTTTCCAACGCCGGCTAAACGACCAAAATATAGTGTTTTGGATAAAACCAAAATCAAGCATACTTTTGAAATGGAAGTTTTAGATTGGGAAGAAAGTTTAAAAACCATAGATTTTACTGTTATAAAAGAAAAAAAACCGTAGTATTTTCCATTATAGTGGAAATATTTGCTTTTTTAATTATTGAAAAAAACGGACAATTAAAAACATTTGAAATTAAATGGAATTCAAAAGCGAAAGCGCAATTAAGTCAAACATTTGCAAAACAATATCCAAACCACACTTTTGAA
>JAYVNT010000023.1:0-2475 GCA_043758285.1 Flavobacterium sp. | reverse complement strand
CTCCCAAACAAAATCCTTGAAGACAGGATATTTAGGGTTGTAAATATTTGCAATTTGTTTTGAGGGTTTTTCTTTTCTAAACTGACTTTTTACATATCCTTTCGCCAACGGCTGAAGGCTAGGTTTTACATAGCTTTCAATGCCCTCCAAAATATCTGTTTTGTCGTGGCATCTGTTAAATTGTAAGTAACCAAAATTTTCCACCGGATGCAGCGTGTATAAATAGGTTTCTCCTCTATACTTTGTGACAGGATTATCTTTATATAAAATATCAAAGAACTGGGTGTTATTTACCGTAGTTATGGGGGATAATTTAATTTCCGATTGGTCTTCAAATTTCAATGTGAGTTCATCAATTTTTTTTTTGATCACACCAATTTCAATCAAATATTCCGGCTTATTGTAAGATTCTATGTTACGAAGTTCATATTGTTGATTGATTTTATTTTCTGCGAAAGTATAATCCAATAATCGCCTCTCGACTTCGCTCACAGCGATTCCGTTTATCTCAACGATTTTCTTGCCTATCAGTAAACTGTCGTATTGCTTCGGAATTTTCAGCAAATACCAATCATTTGATGAAATATGGATTGCGTAGGGATAAACACTTTTAAAATCTTGCTGGAGAGATATGGTCGTATGCTGATTATTTAAATGTGACAGATATTTTCTTGCCTGAATAACGAAGTCGGTATTATCTTCTGCTCTTGCCAGTTTAGCTATCGCTTGTTGTACTTGTTTATCTCGGTCACCTTTTGGAAAGATGCTGTCTAATAGTGGAAATCCTTCTTCCACTAATTTATCCAGATAAAAGAAATCATATTGAAATTTATTCAGCCCCTTTATCGATATTTTTTCTTTTGGTGAATAATCTTTTAGTCCGCTGTTCTGCAAGAAAATCCCGCAAGAGGAAAAGAGTAAACTAATTAAAAGTATGATAAGTATTTTATTCATTTGATATTTTAAGCTTGCGTTTGAGGCTACACGCAGTGCGGAATTTAAAAGCACTAAACTATGTTAACCAAAAAACTTTATTAAAAGTACAAAAGGGAATGGCAAATGCAAAATATTCCGCGCTGTGCGCACCACTGAAAATGCATTTGCAGCTTGCACAAACTCCGCATTGCGTGTAACCTGTGTAGCGGTTCGGCTTTTTCTATTTATGAATTTCAAACCAATCGTGGTCTGTGTTGTCTAACGTAAATGTATTTATATATTTTAAGCCAATTTTTTGTATGATATTTTTTGAAGCCATATTTTGTGAGTCCGCAATTGCATGTATGTCTTTAAGGTTCATATTATTAAAACCGTAGTTTAATGTAGCTTTCGCAGCCTCTGTCCCAAAACCTTTACCCCAATAACTTTTATTCAATCTATAACCTAGGTCATAATAGTTAATATGATTGTTTGTCAATTCCTTAACAAGCTTTAGTCCACACCAACCAACAAAGTTATTTCTGTTTTTTTCTATCATTGCCCAACGTCCAATGCCGTTGTCGACATATTGTTTTCTAATAAAAGCAATGATGTCATCCGTTTGCTCTATTGTCTTAACAGGTTTTTTTCCTAAATAAGTATTTACGTCCGGGTCAGAGTCTACAGCAAATAAGCCATTGCGGTCCGTAGGAACAAGTTCTCTTAAAATTAAACGTTCTGTTTCTATAAATATTTTCATAAAGATATTGTCTATTGTAGGGTAATGTCTTTAAGCTGACCACCAACGTTTTGCGGCTTGGCGAAGGTGGCGATTTTCACCACAAATGTTGATGCAGAGAACCAAACTTTGATTAACCACAAATGTGTTTGCGGAGAACAGAACCGCCACTTTTGCCAAACCGCTGTTATGCCTTCGTTGTTTTTTCATTCGTCTGTCAGTGCGATAGGGAAGGCACACTCTTTGGCAAGTTTTGGTCAAGTGTTGGGATTGTGCGACTTGCCAACGTGTGTGACTTTGAAGCGTTGGCTTTTGTCTTGTTAAATATGTCGTTGTTTTCAATTAGGTCTGTAATTACTGCCTCAATTACTGGGACAGAAACAGCATTACCCATTTGTTTGTATACAGCATTGTCGTTGTCTAATAGTTTGTAAGTGTCCGGAAAGCCTTGAAGTCTTGCACATTCTCTCGGTGTCATTTTTCTTGCTCTACCGTTTTGAACTATTCCAAGTCTGTTTGTGTCGGAAGCAGTCAAAGTGATAGAAATGCTTTCAGGGTCAAGAAATTTAAATACTTCAAAAGACATATTTCCAGCTACTGGATTGTATTTGTCTTCATAAGCACTCAAGTAACCTTTGTTTACTAATGAAGTCAAAATGGTATCAAGGTCGTTCTTTTTATAAAATGTTTTTATTTGTTCAATAGTCAACGACTTTCCGTCCTGATGAGTCCCGAAAGTTTTCTTTCTTCTATTTCCGATGAGAAGATTTAAAAATTCAATTTCTGCTTTTGTACACTTTCCTTTTATTCCTAATTCCCAA
>JAYVNT010000022.1:0-2477 GCA_043758285.1 Flavobacterium sp. | reverse complement strand
ATTTACGAAGATTCTTGATTGAAACTGAGTATCGAAATAGCTATCTTAAAAATGTTACCGACCCTCATATTGTATATTACTGGCAAAAAGAATACCCGTTACTAAAATCAAATTCTATCGGTTCAATCTTAACTCGGCTTGATACTTTTTTACGACCCAAAAGTATTCGTAATATGGTCATTCAAAAGCATGGTTTAGATTTTGAATCATTACTTAATTCAAACAAGATTATTCTTCTAAAACTCTCACAAGGACTCATTGGTACTGAAAATAGTTTCTTGCTTGGTTCTTTGTTTTTATCCAAAATCCACCAAGCGATATTGCGAAGGCAACAAACTACCAACCGCAATCCGTCCTTTATGTACTTAGACGAATTCCAGAATTTCATTACTCCTTCTATCAAAGAAATGCTCAGTGGCATTCGTAAATACAATGTGGGTTTAACCATCTCACACCAAGATTTACAGCAACTACAACGGGAAGACACGGAATTGCTCAATAGTGTATTGGGTAATATTAACAACAGAATTGTATTTCGAGTAGGAGAACCCGATGCTAAACGCTTACAAGATGGATTCTCTCATTTCACTTTTACCGACCTTCAGAATCAAGGTCGAGGTGAAGCTGTTGTTCGCATAGAACAACCCCAATATGATTGCTCACTTGAAACCTATCCATTTGAAAAAGTAATTGAAAGTGAACGGATAGATAAAATCGCATTCGTAACGAACCATACACGAACAAACTATGCAACTTCTAAACAGGACATTGAACAAATATTCTTAGGCGTAACATCAGAATCATCCGTTGCGAAAGAAGATAGTATTCAACAAAAACCTATTGTAAAAAAAGAGAAAGTTGTACCTACTCTTTTTTCAAGCAAGCAAGAAACTGTCAAAAAAGAGGAGGTTGTTGATGTATCAGTACACCGTTATTTACAAACCTTAGTCAAGAAAATGGCAGAGCAACGTGGCTATGTGGCAGGAATTGAAATACAAGTACCAAATGGTAATGGTCAAGTAGATGTACTACTTACTAAAGAAACTAAAATGATTGCGATTGAAATTTGCAATACCACTAATGCAGAATGGGAAATGCACAATATTTCTAAATGTATTGAAGGGAAGTACGATACCATAGTGTCTCTTTCAGGTGACCCAAAACAATTAGAAAGAATTAGAAAAAAATGTGAGGAGGGCATAACAGACTTTAAAAAATACACAGTACATTTCTTTACACCTGATGCACTGTTTGTTTTTTTAGACGATACGGTACGAGCCGATATTGCACCTAAACAAAATGTAATGAAAGGGTATAGAGTTAATGTTTCGTATGATACAGTGCCAGAAGATGAGATGGAACGCAAGCGAGTATCTATTGCAAATGTGGTATTAAATTCTTTGAAAAAGAAAGGGAAATAATAGAATAGCCTATTGGTCTATTTTATTTCTTATAACCTTAGATTTTTCAGGAGAATAAATACCTGCTTTAGAACTAATTACTGATGGTTGATTCTCTCTTAACACTGGTGGAGACACTTCTAATCCCTGTGTAGTGTTACTCATTCCACCATTTTGTTTTTGTTGTTCTTTTTTTTGCCAAGCTAATAAATTTTTATAATCTGCCAGGCGTAAATTTAGCTCACTCACCGAAAAGTCATACGCAGCAATAACTTCATTTTTAAAATCAATATTTTTAAATTCATTTGGACTACGTTGAATGTACGCATACAAATATACTGAAGCATATACCCAATCTCTTTGAGTGTATGATTTTTGACCATTAGCATAAAGCTGGAGATTTGATAAATTTTGTGATTTACCTGCTATTGAAAACAGTAAAAACAGAATTAATAGTGCATTTTTCATTATTCCTACGTTTTAATTGTTTGGTATCATTTATTTTTTGTTGATGCGTTAGGCACATTTGACCGAAGTATGGGAGCCATTTTAACGGTATCTTTTCTTATCTCCACTATTGAATCATGAATATAAATTGCTTGTTGTTTTGTTTCAATATTATGATGAATCACTAAGTTGGCTATCATTAGAGAAGTACCTAAAAATGCCAAGATTAAACCTGGGGAAGTTGATGCAAATGAAATCGTATTATCACCAAATTTTCCATCAATTTTTGATTTAGTTTCTTTTAATTTTCCAAGAATGAAAGAAGCACCAACTATAGCCAATATCATACCTGTAATAAAACCAATGTAGTTTATCCATAATCGAGCCATCAATAATACATTGGCTTGATGATATTGATTCTTAAAAGAACTGGCTTCAAGAATTACTAAAGCTTTGAGTTTGTATGCTTCCATAATATCTTGATTTGTAGGATTAGCATTAAATTTAAGCTCAGACAATGTTTTCTGTATATCTATTTGTGGATTTTCTTTAATAGCATTTTCAAGATAAATTAATTGGAGGAAACTGGCTAAGAAAAAAAATAACGAAAGAAAGATTATTATTTTACTC
>JAYVNT010000021.1:0-2479 GCA_043758285.1 Flavobacterium sp. | reverse complement strand
TCTTGTGGAATCACGATGCGTCGATTATTAGTCAAAATATAATCAGCAATTTGACTTAATTCTGCAAGTGCTTTTTCATCTTCGTAAATAATTGGATTTCCACTAATATTGCCACTCGTAGCCACCAAAGGCTTTCCAAAATCATTTACAATAATTTCAAAAAGCGGCGAGTGAGGTAACATTACGCCAATATGATTCAAATTTGGGGCAATTTTATCGCTTATTGAACGCTCTTTTTTACTACGAACCAAAACAATTGGAGCAACTACACTTTTCAATGCTTCTTCTTCTTTTTGACTTAAATAAGCATCTTTTTTAATCCATTCAAGATTCGGGTACATGACCGCAAAAGGTTTGGTCGGGCGGTGTTTACGTTCTCTCAGGATTTTAATTGATACCTCATTTGTGGCATCACACATCAACAAATATCCCCCAATTCCTTTAATTGCTATGATTTTTCCATTTTCTAACGTTTCTCTCATACGATACAAAATCCAATTTACTGTTTGCATATAGGAAAGAAATTCTATAACGCCATTAGTAGATCTGTACCAGTTCAATTTAGGACCACAATTCTCACATGAATTGGTTTGTGCATAAAATCTACGGTCATTTGGGTTGTTATATTCTGCCTCGCAAGTTGCACACATCGTAAACTCGTCCATGCTCGTTTGTGAGCGGTCATAAGGAATTTTTTTAATGATTGAATATCTTGGACCACAATTCGTACAAGTGATAAATGGATAGCGATTCCTCCGATTTTTTGGGTCATTTAGTTCAGAACGACAATCATCGCACATAGCAAAATCGGGTGTGAGCAATAAAGAAACATTCCCTTTAACCGTACTTTCTGTAATTATAAAATTTTCAAAAAACTGAAAATCAACCTGTTGCAATGATGAATGGGAAATTTGTGCTAATTTTGGAGGTTTGGAAATCAATTGGTGGTAAAAATTATCAGCTATCTTTTTATTTGCATTAAACTGAATTTCTACTCCATTTGTACCGTTACTTACTTTTCCTTTTATTTCAAATTGATTCGCTATTTGATACACAAAGGGACGAAAACCAACGCCTTGTACCACCCCGTTAATGGTTATGAGGTAGGTTTTTTCACCTTTCATGCCATTACCAAATTTTCCTTTTTCTCAGCAACTTTACTGATTAACCAGTCGCACCATTCATCCATTCCATCCCCTTTCAAACTCGAAATAGTCATTACATCAAGGTCAGGATTTACCTCCCTTGCATCTTTTGTAACTGCTTCAACCGAGAATGGGACGTATGGTAAAAGGTCTGATTTTGAGATAATTAGCAACTCAGAAGTCAAAAACATTCGAGGGTATTTTTTGGGTTTATCATCGCCTTCGGTGCTTGCCAAAACCGTAACTCGATAATCTTCTCCTAAATCAAAAGCGGCTGGACAAACCAAATTTCCTACGTTTTCGATAAACAACAAGTCAACATCGGTGAGGTCAATATGATCGAGGGCTTGTAAAATCATTTGGGCTTCAATATGGCACATTCCGCCTGTCACAATTTGTAGGGCATTTATTCCAACTTCACGCATTCTGATAGCATCACGTTCTGTTTCGGGATCGCCTACGAGAACTGCCATATTCAAATTCCCTTGTAGCCTATTTCCAGTTTCTTGCATTAAAGTGGTTTTCCCACTTCCAGGCGAAGAACAAACATTGATAACTAATTTATCGGGGAGACGTTGACGAATAGATTTTGCTATAAAATCATTGACTTTAAGCAAATTCATTGTAGTATTATCGCACTGAATTGAGCCAACGGCGGCTTGATTTGATTTAGGTTTCATTTTCAAATGATGTGTTAAAAAAATATAATAATCACGCAAATAAACAATAATCAAAACAACTTGATAATAAATTTAAGAATCTTGTAATCAAATACTTATCGAATTTTCATAAATAAATTACTCTTCAAATTCAACGCTACTAATTAATAATTCTTCGCCTTGAATCACGTTTCTACTTGGTTTTCCGCAGGGGCAAATAAATCGATATTGATGTACTTCACTTGCGATATTACAATCATCACAATGAATCAAAATTGGCAAGACTTCCACATTAAGTGTAGTTTTCTTATATTTCGGTTCATCCTCAATTACTGCCTGAAACGCATTCTGCATAAGAATTGGTTGTACATTTGATAATAATCCAACTCGTAAATTAATGGCTCGTATACGGTCTAAATCATTAGGAAATTCTTCTTCGAGCGTTCGGAATATATTTCTAACTAATGATATTTCGTGCATGAAATGTATGATTTACTATCAGTTTGAAAATTTATATTTAGATGAGTATCATTACAATGAGTTTAAATTTTCATAATTAGCCCATTTTTTCTTTATTTAATCAAATGTATTCTTTTTATCATTATAAAAAATAAAAGTCTCCTTATTTTTTATAACTATTTTTAGAAATAGGAAACTTACCTTAAATAAGTAGTT
>JAYVNT010000020.1:0-2480 GCA_043758285.1 Flavobacterium sp. | reverse complement strand
GAGAGTCATTTTGAGTATTTTGTTTGTTTTGTCGCTACAAAATTCGCTCAATTGGCTCTCTTTTCAACTTCTTATTTCAAAATGGTGTAGTAGTATTGTTTTTATTATCTGCCAGATACCTCAAATATTGGATAGTAGATGATTTACGGAGGACATCGGGCATATTGGCAATTTTAAAATCTTTTAAAAAAGTAATCACTTCTTCAATGTCAAGTTTGATATACCGATGATTTCTATCCTCAGTACCAAACTCTTTAAAATTTGTAAAAGTATGCTTTCTAAAAAATTCATCAATAAAAACTGTATTCTCCTCAATATGTTGTAAAGCATTCATCTGCCGCCAGCCATTAAGTTTATGTTTTATCAAATCAGCCGATAAAATATTGTTTCTTGTCGCATTCATCTTGCTACTCAAAATAAGTAGCTGTTCAAATTGAGCAAGTGTATTGTCTTTCAAACTGCTACGCATGATTTCTTCATGCTCTATATACTCACGATACTCAATAATAGAATCATTCGGAAGAAAAACTCTACAACTATCAAGATACCGTTTCTTATAACCAAAAAACCTGCATCGTTGTTGAATTGTGTCTGCATTAGATTTGCCAATACTATAACGTGGCATATAAGAAACCGCCAAACCTTCCACCGTGAAACCTCTATTTAGCATATCTGCCCCAACCAAAATATGAGCAGACGCATTGCTCCATTCAATTTCCCTTGACCCATGTATGACCAATCCCATATTTGTATCAAGCAATACCTCCAATACTTCAACCATTAACAAATCGAAACTTGGAGGATTATCAATTCTTCTGATGGCTTCGTCATAATTTTTCTTGAATTCACCAACAAGTTCTATCCTGAAAGGGTCACCAACAGGCGATTTCAAGCAGTCAGACCAACTATCAATCAGTTTTTTAACCCAATTATTGAAATTTCTACTGGCTTCTTTCTCACTCGCAGCGTGAATCATCATCGAAAGAAAATTCACTTTCTTCTGAATATTTACCGTAATAGCAACCCCCATCAAAAATAGTTGCAAAGCATCTATCAGACTTTGAGGGCATTCCGTAAGTTGGTTATTTTTATGATGATAGACTTCTGAATTAGGAATTGTAATGATTAAATCAGGATTTTCAATAAAAAAAGTTTTACCGCCAGTATAAGCTTTGCCAGGCGTAAGAACAACATGGAATTTTGGAGAAAGCAAATCCATGATATTGATAAGTAAGGGACCTTGCGGAGTAGCAGTGTATTGAATATAAGAATGATTTGATAAGGCTGCTTTTAACCTTAAAATACTTGAATAAGTAGAGCTATAATCATCATCCTCCCAATCATCAGATTTACTATTTTTTCTTGCATAAGTATTTAAACTTGCTTGATCTGCTTCATCATCAATAATCAAAACTCCATTATTTCCCAAAGTATCTCGAACCTCGGGAGTTAAAAAGATTTTTGTGAGTTCATCAATGTGCTTATATTGTTTAAGCACAGTGATTAAAATAGCTGGCTTAGTAGCAAGGCTTAAATTCCTGCTTATTTTAGAATGAACATTGTCAGTAGTATTAGGATTTTGATAAACTTTAAAGTACTGACTATTAGTTGATTCTGTCAATAAATCTTTTTTCAGTCTTTTAGTAGTTTGCTCTAATAGATTATTTTTGATACCTGCAAAATAGATGATAATTCTAAATCCATTATCTATTGATAAGGCAGTAAGCGTAGTAAATGACATTGTCTTCCCACTCTGAACATATCCAATGGCAATACCAGTAGTACACCCAATTGTATTTATGGGATTAGTGCAACTTGATAATATTTCTCTTGTTTCATTTCGTAAGTTATCTCTTTCCTCAGTATCTAAATTTGTTAAACGACTAATTAAGTCCTGTGTTCTCAAACCTTCCGTAATAGAAAAACTCATTTCCGTCTTATCTTTTATTTTGATTATTTCATTCATGGTATCATATATTTCTCAGAAAACGATTAAAATTAGTTCTCACATTTCCTGCGTATTTTGTGCCTTGCGAAGGTGCTATAATTTCAGCAAGAACCAGTGAGCGTATTATTGAAATAATTGGTTGATAGTCCTCTTCATTTTTTAATTTTTCATATCGAGTAAAAAATGGATGAGCAAGGTTAATTTTATATGTAACTTTTTGTGTAAATAACTCATCGTCTTCCATCAAAATCGAATAAAGTTCAGTTATTTCTTTCTCTGTTATTATTTCAAGTTTCAATCTATATTTTTCACCTTTTTTTATTTCAATTATGTCTTCATGAGAATCAATAGTTTCAACTGTTTTACTAAGTATTTGGTTGTTAAGAGTAATACTTTCGTTAGCAATGTCCAATAAAGACAACTCAATACCTTCTTTAAGATTTAATTGATTTGCGTTTTTTTTTAATACGCTAACAATACTTTTAGCAACTTTTATATTATCATCTGGTGTTCTTAATTTGATATATTTTTC
>JAYVNT010000019.1:0-2487 GCA_043758285.1 Flavobacterium sp. | reverse complement strand
ATCTTCTCTCAAAATCAGTTTGTAGATTTAGCTAACACTCAATAAATGTATTTTCCGAGCAGACCAAAGTTACAAAAGAAGTTTGAAAATATTAAATAAATGAATGATATTCATTTATAAAACGTGCTGTTCACTCGAGATGGCAGACGAATACTTATTGTGGCGAAATATTTGTCGTAATTTCTGTTCTTGATTTCTTTAAGACTCATTTAAATTTAAACTTTAACATTTCACGCTATTGACAAAATATTAATTTTAGATTATGTTTGTACAAAATTTATCCAAAAATCATTTTTAACTTTTAAAACTTTCAAACATGAAATTCCTTTCGTACCTTAGTTCGCAGTTCGCAGTTCGCAGTTCGCAATTCGCAATTCGCAATTCTAATTTTTTTATTACATTTTAATAGTGTAATGTTTGCTCAAAATCAGTTGCAACTTAATTCAAATGGAAATGTATTATTGGGAAATCCTTGGCCTGGTAATGATCCGACGAATTTGGCTTCGATCCAATGTTTTGGCTTAAATACCAATAACTATCGTCCGGGTTCTTTAATTAGTTTTGGAGATTTTGGAGCACCTTATTCAATGAATGCATTTATTGGTGAGTATGCTGGATATGATTCCGATGCACTACAGTTTCATGGAAACCATGGAATACATTTCACGAGCGGTTATTCTGCCAACTCAATTTATGAAATTGCCTTTCTCGATGCCAGTGGCAATCTGACAACAAAAGGAACAATACTTGGAAATCAAACTCTTACTTACTCTGATGAAAGACTTAAAAAGAATATCAAACCTTTTGGTGCCGGATTAGCATATATAAAACAACTGAGTGCCATCAGCTACAATTATAAAACTGACGATGACGAAACTTTATTGACAAAAGTAAATGCTTCAAACCCTTCTACTACTAAAGAAATTGCCTCAAAAAATCTCCTTCAAAAAACACTTTCTACCAAGATTAATAATCCTGATCCGCAGGTTGGTTTTTCCGCCCAAGAAGTGCAAAAAGTATTGCCGCAATTGGTTAAAGCTGATGATAAAGGAATTCTTGCGTTAAATTACACGGGCATCATTCCAATTTTAGTGGAGGCAATTAAAGAACAACAAACAATTATTGATGGATTAAAGGCTGATATTGAGTTATTAAAAAAGAAGTAAACCTCATTGTTTAAACTTTAAAATTTTAAAATATGAAACAGAATCTTTTAATATTTCTATGTTTAGCCCATAATTTTTTGATGGCACAGAATTTAATTCAAAACCCATCTTTTGAGGATGGTCAGTTATCAACGTTTTATCAAGGACCTTCTGATCAAGCTCAAATGACTAAATGTGGCAGTTGGGATGTCGATCAAAATTTTGTGGATGCAACTCAATGTGGTGCTGGTAAAGGGATCTTTCATAGTCCTGATTGGATTGATGATAGACCTGGTTATTATAGCGGTTCTCCAAATAGTAATTTTTTAACACACAAAGCTAGGACAGGAAATAGATTTGTCTCAGTGTTAGGCTTTGAGATGTTTGAGCAACATCTTTCGACTCCATTAAATCACTGTCAAAGGTATCGATTATCTTTTTATATTAAATCTACTATCCTATACATATACAATCCTGATGGAACAGTAGCAGGAGTTGAATATCCAGCGAAAAAGTCTGATCAAGTCACAATTTTCTTATCTGACAAAAAAATCACTTACGCATCTCCAGATTACTGTAGTTCTGATTATACAAAAGTTAACTCACTATTTTCAATTTCAAAATCACTTTCTACAGTAACCAGTGAATGGACTCAAATAGTGTTTGATTTTATGTCTCCGAGCTTATTTGATGTAAATTGGGTGGGAATTCAGGGAATCAATACACCTAAAAATATTAATGCTGTCCAAATTGATGATGTTTCTCTAACTCCAAACCCTGACTCTTGTCCTGATTGTGATTATGGATTTGATGGAGGTAGTATAAATCCAACAAGCAGTAATAATCCAATGTATTTAGGTACTCAATTAAATCAATCATCGAGTGGATTAGGAAGACCATTTACACTTTCTAACATTAAAAATGTTCAGCATCTTACATTGCGAGTTTATAATGTGTTAGGTCAGACTTTACTGAGGAGTATTGATGTAGATAATCCGGGGTGTAGTTACAAATATGATGGTAGGGTTGAAGGAGGTAATTTCTTAACCGACGGGAATTACATTTTTAAAATGGAACTTGCAAATAATTGTACCTGTTCGACAAGTACCTTCCAAGTTGGTGTATTTCAAGCAGATAATAATACACAAGACTGGCTTATCAATCAACCATCCAATATAAACAAAGTTAATTTAGATATGACCTGCTGTAGAGAAAACTTTCTCTTATCTCCACAGACTTATGATTTATCAACTTGCCAGACATTTTTGGATAATTATAATAGCTCAACCTCGCCAAAAGCTCATATTAACTCAACTTTTTATTCAGGAAATTCATCTACGCT
>JAYVNT010000018.1:0-2487 GCA_043758285.1 Flavobacterium sp. | reverse complement strand
GCATTATGGAATCATAAAGGCTTATATCTTTCTCAGAAATAAGTTTGGCTCACTCGTAAAAACAGAGCATACATTTTAAACCACTACCTTCGCATTTTTCTGTTAATAAGGGGACAACAATGATTTATCAACTTCCTGATGGAAGATGTGTCAGAAGAAAAGATAAATCAACAATGCCAGCCTCTGTTGACCAAATACAATTTGAAAGACAGGAAATAAAATCAAGAGAATTTGATAGTCAATTTGTTGATGGTGCAATGGTAACTGACTTGGATGTTAAACTACTTCAAGGTATAGCTGACCAATACATAAAAGGACTGAGCATTGAGCGATATTTGCAACAAATTGGATTAGGTGAATATGCTCAAAGTGGGCTAAGACTAAAACGAGCAGCTTTATTGCTTTTTGCTACCGATATTGATAAATGGCATCCACGAAGTCAAGTAAGATTTTTAAAAGTTAAAGGAAATATATTAGAAGTAGGAGAAAAATATAATGTTGTAAGTGATGATACTGTAAAAGGAAATATTTTTGAGTTGGTTATCAAATCTTGGGAACATTTACGTTCTTATTTAGCCTATAAAACTGAATTTGGAACTAATTCCCAATTTGAACAAAAATATATTTATCCAGAAGATGCCGTGAGAGAAGCTATTTTGAATGCAATCGCCCATCGAGATTACAGCATTACAAATGCCATCGAAATTTATATTTTCAATGATAGAATGGAAATAAAAAGCCCTGGTGCGTTGATTTCAACACTAACAGTTAAAAATTTATATGAATTAGAAGGTTCTCACGAATCAAGAAACTCTCTCATCGCAAGAGTATTAAGGGAAAATAAATTAATGAGAGAACTTGGAGAAGGTATGAAGAGGATTTTCAGTTTAATGCAGGAACAAGAACTTGAAAAACCTGAATTATATTCAAATGGACTTTGGTTTCGAGTTACTTTATCAAACAAAACTATATTTAGTACAAAACAATTAGAATGGTTACAGCAATTTGACAAATACATTTTGACAAAAAATCAAAAACAAATTATTCTACTTGGACTTGGCGACAAAGAAATATCGAGTAATGATATTTTCAAAGCATTGAATATTAGCAATACGGAAACTGAAAAGTTTACACAAGAAGTAACAGTTTTAAGAAAGTATGGTATTCTTGAAAGTTTTAGAACATCTGAACAAGCCCAAACTATGGCTTTCAAAACCAAAAAAAATAAAAAAGATATACCAAGATATAAAGTGAGGACACCCTAAAATGCCTTCGCCCAACATGGGTTTGTTACTATTTCGGCGGACGTAAGTTATTGAACTGTGGTAATTCTATTCGGCTTTTGTTTCGGCGGTCGGAAACCTACTGAACATCAGTAATTATCAGTTTTTCAAACGGGCGGACGTTCCAGCATTACGTTTTCAATGTCCGAAACAGCAACAAGCCCTTTTCGTTGGCTGCTATTTTACCGCAGGTTCAAACACTCTACAATCATACAGATTTCGTTGGACAAACAAAAAATATGGATAAAGAATTAAAAGCATTTTGGAGCAGGTTTTTTGACTTTAATTGGAAGTTTGGACTTTTTTTAATTCTTGCTGTCTGCATTCCTCGATTTATTTTGGTATTAAAAGCAAATTCTTCGGGAAGCTATGGTTCTATTGGACTGATTATGACAATTTCTGCGATTGCACCATTTTTGTTTTTAACCAAATTTGGACGAAAACAAATTGGAATAACAAAACCACAAAACTTTAAATGGTTACTTATTGCTTTTGCTTGTGGACTAATTGCCAGCATAGCACTTTATTTCGTTGGACACATTTTGTATGGCAATTCATTTCAAAATTGGTATCAGTATGTTGGAAAGTCCTATAAAATTCCTACGACAATAACTCAACATGACAAAAATATAATGTTTGAAATTATGGCATTTACAGGAATGACATTTAGCCCAATTGGAGAAGAATTGTTTTTTAGAGGCATTGTTCATTCGAGTTTTGCAAAATCAATTGGAGAGAAAAAAGCGTCAATAGTGGACAGTTCAGCATTTGCACTGACACACATTTCACACTTCGGTTTAGTTTTTATCAATAACAAGTGGGACTTTTTCATCTTACCGACAATTATTTGGGTGACAAGTATGTTCTTGGTTAGTTTGTTATTCTACGCTTTCCGAAAAAAAACAAACTCAATTTTAGGAGCAATGCTTTGTCATTCTGCATTTAATTTAGGAATGATATTTTGTATATTTTACTTACTTTAAAATGGACAAACAAAATTATGGACAAGTAACCGATAGAAACAAAACTGCCACCAACATGGGGTTTGGCGTTATTGGGGCAGGACGTTGTATCTTTAACTTAAGCAACATGGCATCTTCAGTTCCAGCAGCGATTCAGGGAGTAATTAATAACGTTATCCAGCAATGTTTTTACTACTGTGTTTAAAAATATTTTTCGGGCTAAAAATGTTTTGGTGCGTTTT
>JAYVNT010000017.1:0-2489 GCA_043758285.1 Flavobacterium sp. | reverse complement strand
TTAAAGCCCTTATAAAGAAATCAATTCCTTTTATCGCTCAAAGATTACGAGTGTTATTAGTAATTAAACAAAATGAGATAAATGGAATTTCAAAAAGAGATGTATCTAAACTCGCTGGGGTTGATCCTAATAGTGTTCAGAACTGGAGAACTATTTATATTGATAAAGGCATAGAAGGAATACTGACTCATAATAAAATTGGCTTTAAGCCATCTGTATTTACTAAAGAGGAACATCTAAAAATAAAAGAAAAGTTAAATGATCCTCAAAATGGACTTCAAGGATATGTTGAATTAAAACAATGGATGGAAGCTGAATTTAAGAAGCAATATCAGTACAGAACGATTGTAAATTATTGTGTAGTTAACTTTAAGTCGAAGGTTAAGGTAGCAAGGAAAAGTCATGTAAAAAAAGACGAAGTAGCTGGTGCTACTTTTAAAAAAACTTCAGCAGACTTTGTGAAGACCAATGGTTCGATAAAAAAGAAAAGTATGAATCGATAAATCTATATTTTCAAGACGAATCACGGTTCGGGCTAATGACCAAAAATGGCAAATCACTTACTGCCAAAAATATAAAACCAATTTGTAGTTTTCAGCAAGTTTTTGAATCAACATATCTTTTTGGCGCATTTTCTCCCATGAATGGCGAACACTTTCAACTCATATTACCAAAATGCAATGGAGATAACTTTCAATACTTTCTCAATGCATTTTCCGACATAGAACCTACAGAATTTAAAATCATAGTTTTAGACAATGGCGCTTTTCATAAAGGAAAGACGTTAATCATTCCAGATAATATTGCGCTTATTTTTCTTCCTCCATATAGTCCGGAATTGAACCCAGCAGAAAAAATGTGGGCAAAATATAAAAGAACGTTCACCAACAAGATTTTTAAAACATTAATAGATATTGAACTTTTTATCTGTGAAATGGTAAAGGCAACCATTCAAAATCAAGTAAAATCAATCTGTTCTTTTGAGTATGTGTTTTCAGGTAGTTTTTGGACCAAATTATAATTTCATTTGGTATTAAACACGATTACCGGATGATGCGAAACTATCTCAAAGGAACAGTAGGAGATGCTATGAATGTCATGCTTGCAGCATCGGCTATGAACTTCAAACGAGTCATGAATCTCTGTAAGCAGAGGTGCGTCCAATTCATTCTGACCTTCTTAAATCAATTCAGAATAGTCTATTATCAATTATTCTTAAATCCGACTTTTTGAGGGACGACTACATAGGAGACGTAATATATTTCAATGACATAAAGTACAAACTTGATAAAATCGGCAATATATATCTGGAGGGTATTTTGGTTGGTAAACTTAAGCAAATCAATAAAAGTAAGATTATTATTGAGTCAACAAAAGGACATGAAGGCATTTATAGTTTTTTTGATCATGTGGTAAATTAGGTTGTGTTCCAGATTATCCCCTCTGGCGCCAGTCTTTACCATGGTTGGATGTGTCACGATTGAAAAGAATCATCTATTTTTTTCAATCGTGACACACCCAACAACGGCAGGTGTGTAAGAATAAGGTATTCCATCTTCGATGAATATATTATTGAAAAAAATAAAATATATGTTAGCAATAAAAAATTATTACACTTTCACTGCTTCCTTCTCCCAAATAGGTTCTATCTCTATCAAACCTTCAGCATTAAACGCTTTCAATTTTACTTTTTTCAATTCATTTACCCAAAGCGGATCGTACGGCGCTACTACTTTGATGTAGTTATTCGTGAACCCAAACATGGTGCCATTTTCCTCTTCCGCTTCAAACAATACATACGCTGTTTCGGACAAATGTTGTTCATAGAAAAATCTACGCTTCTTTTCAGAAAGTGTTCTCAGCATGGTATTGCGATCGCTGCGTTCGCTGCCATGTACTTTCCCATTCATGGTATTTGCAAGCGTATTGGCACGTTCTGAATAGGTGAATACATGCAGGTAGGAGATATCAAGGCTGTTCAAAAATTCATAGGTCTCCAGAAAATCTTCTTTTGTTTCACCTGGGAAT
This sequence comes from Flavobacterium sp., assembly GCA_043758285.1. Taxonomy (GTDB): domain Bacteria; phylum Bacteroidota; class Bacteroidia; order Flavobacteriales; family Flavobacteriaceae; genus Flavobacterium. The sequence continues at coordinate 461 of JAYVNT010000017.1, read as the reverse complement.
CCAACGATCACATCTACACCAATGCACGCATGAGGCATCACATTTTTAATAGCAGCTACACGCTCGGCATAGAGTTCCCGCTGATAGCGGCGGCGCATCAGCTTTAATATTTTGTTGTTGCCGGATTGTAATGGAATATGAAAATGCGGAACAAATTTCTTCGAAGTAGAAACAAATGAAATGATTTCATCTGTCAGCAAGTTCGGTTCAATGGAAGAAATTCTAAAACGATCAATACCATCTATGTTATCCAGTTCTTTTACAAGATCCAGAAACTGGTTGATACGTTCTCCATTGATAATACCATAATCGCCAATGTTGACGCCTGTTAAAACAATCTCTTTAACATCTTGTGCAGCAATTTCTTTTGCTGTTTTAAGAATGTTTGAAATGGTATCACTACGGCTGCTGCCTCTTGCTAATGGAATGGTGCAAAAGCTGCAGGAGTAATCACAACCATC
>JAYVNT010000016.1:0-2494 GCA_043758285.1 Flavobacterium sp. | reverse complement strand
TTCTTTGTAAAATCCCACCATTTACTTAAGGCTTCATTTATTTTTTCGTCTTTAAGTTCGAATGAAACTTTTTTAAGGTCAATTGTCTTTTTTGCTTGTTCCATTAAAACCGCAGTTTGCTCAATTTTTTCTTTGTTGCTTGCTTTTTTGTATTCTTCTAATGCTTTTGTAAAAAAACGATGAACAATAAAACCTTGATTTTTCTCTGATTTGAGTTGTGAAATATGATAATCTCCTAATTTTTCGTGAAATTCATTAGTAGGTAATTTGAGTTTTTGACTTAGAATAACAAGCAGATTTAGATAACTTTCTAAAACCCTTGAATCTAATAATTCAATTGATTTTTTTGTATAAGCGAAAAATGTTTGCGGTATCGAAGAGTCTATTTCTTTACCGTTTTCAACTATAAATTCCATCAATGAATATTTGGTAAAGTTATTTAGTTTATCACTTTCTAAAAGCGACACAAAATATTGGATGACCTCATCTTTTTTGTAATTTACAGTTTGGCAAAGCACAAAAAGATTCTTGTAATAATTTGCAAACGAATAACATTGTAAATTATCATCAATGGAAAAGGAAGTGTTTTTTAAAAGTAACAAATAACCTTCAATCGCTTGTTTGGCAAAGTCAATGTGTTTTTGAGGACTTAACCAAAGTAGATGATTGTATTTCGCTTTATACTTTTGGTTTTTTACGCTGTTTGCTCGTGTTTTGATGTAATCAAAATTATCGTCAAATAATTCTAATGTTGGATAAGCGTATGCCCCAATTTGAAATTTCGGAATGTGTACGCCATTATCTATTGAAAAGTCAGCAAAAAATAATTCATACGAACATAATTTTTTTGTATTCTCATCTTCTGTATTATCCCTTAAAGTTGTAATGCATTTGTAAGTGTTTAAATCTAAATACTGAAAATTATTATCGTTTTCAAGGTAGCCGTAATATTCATCTAAATTCTGAAAATCCATTTGTCGTAGTATTTTTAGATGATTTGAATTTTATCAATTTCCTTCATTAATTTATCCGTTTTTAAACTTGTGGTGGATCATTTAATGAGTTTTCTGTTTTCTACGTTTTCTAAAATTTTAATTTGCTGAATAGCAATGCGGTTAAGTTTAATTAAGCGTTCTTGTTGCGAGACATTCTCGTCTATCAATACAGCATTTAGACTTTCCATATTGCTTAAGCAAATCAGTTCGTTGATTGATGCGTAATCACGTAAATTTCCTTTTACATTAGAGTTTTGATCGCGCCATTCTTTTGCGGTTATTCCAAAAAGTGCTACGTTCAATACATCTGCTTCGTTGGCATATATCATAGCCATTTGTTGGGGCGTAAGTTCTTTCGGAATTAAATTTTGTTTGATGGCATCGGTATGAATGCGGTAATTAATTTTAGCTAATTCACGCTTTGCACTCCAACCAATTTGTTTTTGTTCTTCTTCTTTTAGTCGTTGGAATTCTTTTACCAAATAGAGTTCGAATTCAACCGAAACCCAAGATGCAAACTTAAATGCTATATCTCTTTGAGCATAAGTGCCTCCACCTGCCCCGTTTTTAGTGATAATTCCAATGGCGTGTGTAAGTTCTACCCAACGAGTTGGACTCATTGTAAAAGCATTACTCCCTGCTTCGTTAAAAAGGGGGTCGAATTCGACCCCTTTAAATGCAGGGTTATTTAATTTCTCCCAAAGACCCAAATATTCTAATGTATTCTTTAGACGCATCCAGTTTTTTACTGCATCTTTTGGTTCTAAAGGATTTTTTTGTTTAGCAATGTCAGTTATGCTTATGTAATCTAAGCCATTTATTGACAATGCTTTTATTTCAACGCTCTTTACTTTGAGTATGTTATTTTTGGCCATCGAAATCTCTATTTTATCATTTTTACTCAATATCAATTTTATCAATCTCTTTCATCAATCTATCTGTTTCAGAAAGTGCAACGATTATTTTCTGATAATGTAAAATATCATCAAACTCCAATTTCCTTTCCTTGCGGTCTTTGAGCCATTTTTGTGCAGGTTGATAACCACCAATAAAAAAGTCCCAAGCGATTTGAGGAACATTGTCGAAATATTGTGTGTCGTTGATGTAAACTTTTCCTTCTTGATATTTTGTTTTACCAACTACATTGTTTCCGTCTATTGGATATTGTGTGATATATTTTTCTACAATAGGACTTTCTAATAAATGTATTTGTCTGATTTCACCGCCAAGTTTTACCAATTGCCAAAACGTGTCTTTTTCTTTTGGATATGGGATTCTCGGGAAATCAATTTTTAAAAACTCTTTGTATTTTTCTCGGTAAGTTGGCGAATGTAAAACGGCATAGATGTAATCTAAAATATCAATAGGTGCAAAAGTGTCTTTGGTAGTTTGTTTTTCGTTGGTAAAAGTTAAACCCAATTTCTCTGCAATTTGCTTTACAATTTCTGTGTTTAGACTTGGTTTTCTTTCTGGAGTTTGCCCGATGGTTTGTTGTTCAT
>JAYVNT010000015.1:0-2498 GCA_043758285.1 Flavobacterium sp. | reverse complement strand
GCCAATTTAGTAAAGAAAGCCGTTGTAGATATTAATAATTTATATAAAACCGACCTATTTTCGGTGGTTACAAACGAAGATTTTAAAAGAGATTGACGCTGGTTGTCAGATTTTGGTATAAGTAAAAACTATTCTTGTGCATTATGTACAAGAAACTTCCAAAAACCCTATACCTCCACCCTCACACTAAGGGTTGGTCTATCCCCGGATATAGTCACGAGGGTATTATTTTGTTTACTTCAAAACAAAAAGCTAAAGAATATACAAATTCTGATGCTCATATTCATGATTATCCAATTGATAATAATCCTGCCTTAGTAAAGGATTTGCCGAAAGATGATTTACTTCCATTGTTGGAAAAAATAGTTAGTGAAAAACCTCATGATCTAAAGTATAAAACTGTTGTATTTAACCCGACAAATGATAATAAATATGATAGTATTTATAACGTAAAGGAGTTGTTGCGGCTATTAAAAAATAAGGAACCTTTTTGTAGTGCTGATGATTATGAAAAGGAACATTTCGAAAAAATAATTGACTTATTTGATTATCAACCGGATTTAACTGAAATACTTGACTCTTACAAAAGCGGCTTTACACAGAGAATTATAAATGAAATTGTTTTGTGGAAAGTAAACCGCTATGTAAATACTGATACATCATCAAATTGGCTTGAGGATCTTAATGCATTTATGTATTTTACAGAAATAGAAGAAGAAGAGCTGAGGAAATTTTTAAAATTAGTTTTGGATGGTGTAAAAGGTGTCAGACTTGCGATGGCTTCAACATTTTTACGGTTTAGAAATCCTGATGTTTATCAAATAATTGATGAACGTATGTTTCGAGTAGTTATGGGTAAAGAGAACCCGGGAAAAAAGTTATCGAGCTATACAACAGTTGATAGTCAAATAAACTTGTACGTTAATTACCTAAATAAACTGAAAATACTTTGTAAAGAAAAGAGCATTAACTACCAACAATCTGATAGAGTTCTTTATCAATTCGACAAAAATAAAAATGGAGACTTCAATTAAACCCAATACATGGCTTTCAAATAAACTTATAGATTATGTTGCCTATGCGCATCTTTGACATTCATTAAGTCAAACGTACAAAGATGTACAGTTAAACTATATTATGTTGACAATAACAGAGCTTGAAGAGGAGATTTTGTCGCATTATGGTCTTCCATTTACATTCGAATTCTCCGATGTTCTCCAAGAACTTGGTGTTAACAACAAATTTGATCTCGCTGGTATTGCTACATATATTGAAAAGCTAGAGCAGACTGCAAAGGGATACTTTAATAGGGATATACTTACGGATATTAGATTGCTTGAAAGGGCACAGCAATTGCAGATTGAAATAGATTGTGTTTTACCCGAATTAACACTTAAGTTGTATGCAGAACCGTATTATGATTTTTGTTACTATTTCCTTTTTCTAAAAAATGAAATTACGCCACAGGATTTTCTCGATGAGTTAAAATTAGTTACCACCATCAACTGTTCAAATAAACTATCTGAACTAGTAAACGGTGGATTTATATCTACCATGCACAAAAATTGCAATGACCTTAAAAATACGAGTCTGCGCTTTATAGACACTTTTTTACAAAATTATAACTACTTCAACGATAATAGATCTGATTACATAGCTGACGGGCTGCCTTTTTAATTTAATGGGTGTATCATAGGTTTATTTTGACTTTACCGCATGCCTTTTATAATTAATAACCGAAGGTTGCAACATATTTAATCATTTTAAACCACTTATATCATGGCAGCAAAAACAGCACTTTACATTTTAGGCGGGTTAATTATCATCCCTGTGGCCTTTTTCAATTTATTAGTATAATCCAACTTCAATCTTTACAGGATACTTTCATGAGTGACATAGTTGATTTGATGATTAAGCAAAAGATTGAATTCGGCAGCATTCTTACTTTAATTGGAGGTGTATTGATTTTCTCCGGTACAAAAATAAAGACGGAGAATATAAGTCGAGGTGATTAATTTAGAATATGGAACAAAATTTTAACGATGCTTATCAACAAGCGTGGATTGAAAATATAGTTTGGATAATTGTAGGTGTCCTTATCTTTTTTATTTTAATGAGGCTGATACTTAGTATACCCAAATTATTAAAACATCAAAAAGCTCAAACAGCATTGCTTTTCGAAATTGCGAAGAAAGTGAATGTAGAGAAAGAAATGATTGATAGTATAACAGTTGACTTTGACAATAGTAGCATTGTTTAACCAATAATCAGATTTATTAGTGTTAAATAGCAAACATAAATTGCCGTGATTTAACTAACTAATTGTTAAAGGAACGACGAGAACAGCGATGTATCAATTTTATAGATATATCGATATTAGACATCAAACAGTTATCTAATTTATAACAAAGATAACCCCTTCAATTGTAGCAATTTATCATTAAGTTTGTTAGTCATACTATTATGATACAAACGCCAACTGGCTATTGTACCCCAAT
>JAYVNT010000014.1:0-2501 GCA_043758285.1 Flavobacterium sp. | reverse complement strand
TGTCGTTATACAAATAATTGTACTCCCTGACTTTAGGCTGTATTTTAAACTGTCTTGAGAATAACAGGATGATACCAAAATTATTAAAACCAAAATGGTAAAATATTTCATAAGGGAGTTTAATAAGTTTGGTTTTTAATTGCCGCTAACGTTCGAGTATTTGCGAAGGTAGGGAATTCATTGCTCGTCTGCCCGGTACAAATGCTGATTTAAAAACTGAAATTGAAGATAACAACTAAAAGCCAAATTACTAACGTCCAGCCGAAACTGAAGCTGATAGCTAACTACAGCCGATGATAACAACGTCCAGCCCTGCTTTTGCAAATACTTTTGTTGTAAGCCGTGCAGTTATTCTGTTTTTATTGAATCAATCACCACTGGAGTAAATACTGCAGATTCATGGTTATATATAACTTTCCAAATTCCCTCACTTTTATTGAATACCAAAGATGCTGTAAACGGATCAACTTTGATTTGTTGTCTATCTTTCATTTTAGCAAGAGCTGAACCACCCCATGTAACAATAACATTATCTTTATTTATAAAAGTAAAATTCATTAGTGTTTGGTTAAATATTTGCGATTCCATAGCTTTAAAATATTGCTTATTCCCCTCAACGAATTTGTTGTAATCTGAGACCTGTCCATTAGCGATACTTAAAAATTCCAGTTTATTTGAATAAGGTTCAATGGCTTTGTCTAAATTACCCGATTGGCTATTTTGTATAATTTGTTTCATCAATGGTGCTATCTCTGACTTTATAACTTCTTTTTCGTTATTAGTCAGCGTAGCTTCATTTTTTGTACCGCACGATAGCAAGGACATTGAAATAATGCCTAAAATTAAAGTTGAATTTTTCATGATTATTAAATTTTAAGGTTATTTAGGCAGTATTTTGTATGGCTTACAACGGATAGGGCTTGGCGTTGTTGGGATATTTGAAAAACGTCAACCGAAAACTGAAACCCAATATTGTTTTAAAAGTTGAAGTTAAGAACTACTGATAAATTACTAACGTCAAGCTGAAACCGAAGCTGATAGACAACTGCAGCCGATGTTACAACGTCCTGCCCCAATAACGCCAAACCCCATGTTGCCTGCTGCCCCTCTCGTCGTGTTTAGTCATTTTCAAAAAAACTTTCCCAAAACCAAAGCTCCGAACTTGGATTTTGTTCTTCAATTTGGGTCAAAACCAATTTTAGTTCTTTGTCACCAATTGGATTTTTTTCTATGTCAACTGGATTGGTTCTATTCTTAGAAATGTTTTCAAGAATGAGAGTGATATTTTTGAAACTGTCTAAGCTATCGGCAATTATGGTACTCTCCCAAACTTCTTCGCCATGTTGAGAGGTTAATACTGTCAAATTAGGTGAGTTAGTAGCTATTATAATGGGGTCGCCTAATTGGTCATTTGCAATAACAAGCCATTCTTCTTGCCAATCACCATCTTTTCCCTCTATCAACGAGTTTCCATTTGTATCAACTTTATAGCCAATTTGTCCTTCGTCTAAATTGTCTGCATTAAAGAAATTTATTTCATTATAGCCAATTGAAATATCGCTTATGTCTGATAGAAAACTTTTTATTTTGTCAATAGGTGTCATGTGATTTTTTTTAAGTAAAATTTGTCAAGGTCGGTGTCCAATGGGGTTGCAGGCAACGACGTTTGAGGCTTTGTGCAGTTGGGGAATTGACCAATTGTCCGCCCGGAACTGAAGCTAAATTGATAAACAAAAGTTGAAGTTTAGAACTAATGACTGGTAGAATTACGTCCGCCGAAACCAAAGCTTGGATATGCACTGCCGATGATTGCTTCAACGTCATGCCCCAATTGCACAAAACCTTTTGTTGTGTGCAGAATTATTTCTGTCGAACTTTTGATTTTATAAAGTTTAATTGCTCTGTTGTCAATTTTGTCTTGTCAATGAAGTTGCCAAACTTTTTGTTGTGGTAAAGAATTAAAAATTTACCTAAGTCTTTTTGCTTTATAATATGTGTCCACAGAAACTCGCTTTTAAATGTCAAGCCTTGACACGCAACTCCGTTGTCGCTAAATGTATAGGTTATGTCGTTTTGAAAACTTGGATTTGAAGTAAATTGTCGAACTGAAATAAGCACAATTAATGTTGGTGCTAATAAAAGAAATGCATCACAAATAATTTCAAAAGTCGGTGTGTCAGCATACCAATCAATTACGTTTAGGTAATCGAGAAGAATTGTCATTGCAAAATAAAGCCCTAAAAGTGTCGCAAGTATAAATGCAGGTTTCTTGTAAAGTCCGACAAACATAATCTTTCTATATTCATCGGTTGTCAGGCGGGTTGTTATTGAAAAGTCGTCCATAATAGTTTGATGTCGCTAAATTTTGCACAACGATTGAGTATTGCTGTCAGGCAGGGAATTCATTGCTGTGTCCGACCCCAACCGCTGATGAATAAAGATATAAAAGTAAACACTACTGTCCAACTATTGCCCCTTCCGATTTGCTGAAAGTACTATAA
>JAYVNT010000013.1:0-2502 GCA_043758285.1 Flavobacterium sp. | reverse complement strand
TTGCCTCTGACACAGAAGATTATTTTGGCGAAGAAATTGCTTGGAGAGAAACACAAAAGGAAGAAAAGACAGGCGAACCAGCGGACTTTGACAAAACACCAATGACAACTTCGCATCAAAATTTTGGTGAAGGTTTTTGGTTTGCCACAACTGTTGCACACCCTACAATCAATGACAAATATTTAATTACAAACAAAGTGGTTTGCATCGACTTAACAAAACAAGGAGTAGAAAGTCATCTTATAAATTTAATTGACAAAATAAATAATAGTTGGCTACCATCGGACGCAGAAATTGAAATGCCTTTCTATGACACATAAAGTTGCAAATAACAAGTACTACAAAGCAAATAACAATTGGGTATGCGTACAACATTGGTATTGCTGCAAGTGGGGCTGGACGTTGAAACTTCGGCTGTTTGCATCGCTGTACTTTTGTTCGGGCAGACGAGTTTCAATTTGGCTTTTTGTTATTAACTTCAACTTCAGTTTTTCAATTGGGCAGCAGTTCCGGGCTGGACGTTATAAATATCCCACCTGCAGCAATACCTGTCCGTTGTAGGCAATTTTTTAGACAGTTCTTGTTTTTCAAATAAATAAGACTTTATTATTATCAATGATACATTTTAAAACTGACAACTTGTTTTCTAACCTTATTTAATCAAACAATTTTTAAAAGTGAATACCAAACTATTAATGACAACAAGTGCAATTATATTAGGAACTACAGGAGTCCTTTTGACGTTTATGCCACAAGAAGTTGCTATTTTTTTACGATTGACTGAATCAGCAACGATTCTATTCCAAATTTTAGGAGCACTTTATTTTGGATTTGCAATGTTAAACTGGACAGCAAAAGCAAACCTAATAGGAGGGATCTATAGCAGACCTGTTTGTATTGGAAACTTTACCCATTCTCTCATTGGTGGACTGGCTTTGATTAAGTTAGTATTACATAATAATTTTGGGAATAGCATTTTAATTTGTGCTATTTTGTATCTCATATTTGCGACACTTTTTGGCTATGTATTGTTCACTAACCCGAGTTCAATTAAAAAATAGTTTGACACTAATTATATTATATCTCGACTGGCAAGCAAGGAAACTGCCTACAACAAAAGGTTTTGTGCAATTGGGGCATGACGTTGTATCAATCATCAGCAGTGCATATCCCAACTTTGGTTTCGGCGGACGTAATTCTGTTGGGCATTAGTTGTAAACTTCAACTTTTGTTTATTAATTTAGCTTCGGTTCCGGGCGGACAGTTGGTCAATTCCCCAACTGTACAAAGCCTCGGGCGTTGGTGGCAATTTTAATGAAGATTCTGCTTCAAGTGATTTAACAAAACATAATTTAGTAGTTTAATTTTTGAAAACATACAACTCACCAATAATTTTCAAAAAAAATAAGACCATGAAAATATTTAAAATGCACGCACTGTACATTTTTACCTTTCTAAGTTTCAACGGATTGGCTCAACAACAAAAGCCTGAAACTGGTGCAAAGGATATCATGCTAATGAACCGAATCGGACCTTCAACATCGGAACTTTACATATCCAACGCTGATGGAACTGGTGAGCACAAGCTTTTTGCCCATTCAGGATTCGATTATCATGCTTCTTTTTCCGATGATGGTAAGTGGGTTGTTTTCACTTCAGAGCGCAATGGTTTTGGTCAAGCAAATATTTATCGTGCTCATTTAGATGGTACTGGTTTGGAACAGCTTACAGACAATCCTGCATTGGACGACCAGGCTTCTTTTTCACCTGATGCCAGGCAAGTCGCTTTTGTCTCAACAAGAGAAAAACATACTGCCAATATCTGGATATTCAATCTAAAGACGAGAAAATCGTACAACCTTACAGCACAAACAGGAATAGCCGGAGATTCTACCAAACCAAATGGCTTCTTTCATCCATCATGGTCATCGGATGGCAAATGGATTGCATTTTCGTCAGACCGGAACACGGAATGGATAGGACACGGAAATGGTTCAGGATGGGAGCATGTGCAGGAACTTCGCATTTATATTATGCACCCTGATGGCACAGGACTTCGGTGCATTTCAAAAACAGGAGTTTGCTCCGGAGCACCTAAATGGTCTCCGGATGGAAAGCAAGTTGTGTTTTATGAAATCGCCGTAGAAGACACATGGGCGGCAAGAAGACCAAACCTCGCCAGGAAAGCAACCTCTCAAATAGTATCAGTAAACATTGAAACAGGTGAGCGAACTGAGCATACTTCAGGAGTTGGCTTGAAACTATTGCCTCAATTCTTAACAAAAGAAAAGATTGGCTATTTGACTAAAGCTGTTCCCAACGCAGGTCTAACTTATACAAATGGAACGGTAATAAAAGGAGACATGCGTTCACCTTCATGGTCACCCGATGGAAACAAAGTGATTTATGAAAAAGTAGATTTCAAATCAAGACCGCAAAATCAACTGATTTACAGCTGGGATTCCAAATACGAATATCATTACACGGATGTATTCCCTAATT
>JAYVNT010000012.1:0-2510 GCA_043758285.1 Flavobacterium sp. | reverse complement strand
TTCGTTGCGTCCGAAAGAAGAACAATGAAGCCCATGTTGCACAGCCTGCTACTATTTTTGAAGGGAACCAAATTTTGGTTTACTATGGAGTTTACGTTCCTTATAAAAATTATTTATTGTCTTTAAAAATATTTGCTGAAGGATTTTGGTAAATAAATTTTTGCTAGAGAATACTATCGTTTAGGATTATATAGGTGTGTAGATAATTGTAATCTTTTATAAACGTTAATTGTGTAGTTTAGTAGTGAGTAGATACCACGTTAACCGTAATGCTATGTCGACAGTGCTAACTTTGAACATTGGTGCAAGAAACGAACAGACAAAACACGACTATGAATTTTAACGACATAGAAGAAATTAAGAAGGCGGGATTTATTGGCTTCAAGAAAATGAGTGAACTGTTTACGGACAGCTCAAACATTTCTGATGAAAAGGGAGTTTATTTCATTCTCTGTCTTGATAACAAACCACCACAGTTTTTGACCATCGGGACAGGCGGATATTTCAAAGGGAGAAACCCGAATGTTTCTGTTGAGAAACTCAAAGAAAATTGGGTTGATGATACTATTGTAGTTTACATTGGCAAAGGAGGCGGTAAAAATCAGAAAGGAATTGAAAGCGATGAAACTCTTAGAAGCAGATTGAAAACATACTTTTCTTTCGGACGAGGTAAAAATGTTGGACACTCTGGAGGCAGATATATTTGGCAGATAGAAAATTCAAAAGACCTTGTTGTATGTTGGTATCCTACACCCGATAAAGAACCAGCAGACATTGAAACCAATTTTATTATAGAATTCAAAAAGCAAAATGTCAAAAGACCATTTGCAAATCATAAAGACAAATGAATAAACCAACTTGCCATTATGTTTTTTTAGCGAGGACTGCATTAAGAAATGCAGTCAGTGGAGAAATAGAATTTAAAGTAAACAAAAGAAAGTTTGAAAACGAAAATCCAATTCTTGCAAGAGAAGCTGTATTTGCACACCGCAATGAGTTTCTTCGTGGAATGTTGACAGAAGGAGTTGGAATAAGTGAAGACAAAATTGGTTGGAATCCTTCTGAAAAGAAAATTGAAAACCTTTCTGAAAGAGAAATCAGAAAGTTGATTAATCAATTTTTAGAACCCGAAATTGAGCAAGAAGAAGATGAAGAACATCGGGAAGGTTACTGGCAGTCACCTGATGATACTCTTGCATGGTATTCAAGGTTCAATAACGGAATTTGGATTGTAATGAAACATAACGATGTTGAATTACACACAATTTGCAAAGGCGATGATGATATTGTAATTGATAAAGTTTCCCGTTATGAAGAACCCTTACCAACTCCACCAAATTGTGTCAATCTTCAAGAAGAATTTGAGTTTTATAAAAAGCATACGTATGACACTAAATCCTATGAAATAAGTTTTGTATTCTTTGATGATGAGCAATATTGTGAGGGTTACTATGAGAAGGAAAATGAATCAGAAGAAGAAGCACGCGAAAGGCATTTAGAAGAATCTATAAAATTAATTGAGTGTTTAAGAACTCCTTTTGATTGGACTGGCTACGATAAAATTAATTGGTGGGATAAAGAGATAAACAAAAATCCTATCACTAAAGTTGAAGCAGACAAACTGAAAACAACTCTACCTGTAACAATGGAAGAGGCGTTGAGAGAAAAGGAATATCACTTTTGTGAATTTAAGCCAGGGCTAATAAATCGTCCGAATTCAGAAAGAGATATGGAGCATGAAAATGCTCAAGCAATTTGTGCATTCTTAAATGCAAAAGGCGGTTACTTATTTCTCGGTGTTGCAGACAACGGGGAAATAATAGGATTAGATTTTTCAAAAATTACTAAAGATTTTTTCAGGCGTGAATTCACCCGAATCAAAACACGATACCTACCGACATTCATTGCTCATACAATTTACGGAGATTTTTATCCAGTAAATGGAAAAGAGATTTTTGCAATAACTATTTATCCAAGTTCACAAGAACCTATATTCCTAAGACGGAAAGACGAAAACAATAGATTGATTACAAAAGAATTTTATGTTCGTTCAGATGCAGCTTCACGACACATTTACGATATTGAAGAAATTGTAAAATATTGCAAGACACATTGGACATCATAAGCAAAACAAAATGATAACAGCAAATTTGAACGGACACTGTAACGAACTTCTAACAACCTTTTGTCGGAACTTCAAACAGTTGTGCCTTGAACGAGCAGTAGCACGAACGCATAACATAAAGTCATCGTTGCACAACCGTTATTAAAATAAAAATCACATAAAAAACGGCTTCATTAGAGGCAATTTAAACGATGCAGTTTTTTCTAGTGAGATTTATAATTGAAAATTGTGAATGCGTTAAAAACAATTCAATAAAGTCATAAAAAACGAATTTTGTAAAAGTGCTGAGTTGCTTCTGCATTGCCATCAAGTTTACATTTGTTTTTCGCGAAATAAATTTCATTAGTTTTCGAAGGTTGTTTGAACTGAGTGAAATCTGAAAACG
>JAYVNT010000011.1:0-2515 GCA_043758285.1 Flavobacterium sp. | reverse complement strand
ACAATTACAACATTTGCACCTGCTTTCGCAATGCCTGTAGCAATAGCTTTTCCCACTCCTGAGGTACCACCCGTAATTAAATAGGTTTTATTTTTTAATTCCATTTTTGTCTTTTTTGTATGTTACAAAATTGCAATAACTTAACAAAACAAATTTAGCCAAAACAACTTTTGTGTTAGCCGTAATTTTTACGGCTTTGAGAAGTTGTAGTTTCCAAAGAGCAAATGGTAAATAAAATACACTTTTTTTAGAATAATTGATGTTCAAACTTAGCATTTTGTACTACTTCACACAAACCCTTAACTGTTTAGGCTTTCAGTTAAATGATTGCCTAAACTGTAGAATTTTCAGTTCCAAAAAAGTATCAAGTCCAACAAATGAACTTTGCTCTTGTTGGTGTTTGTAAGGATTGTTCGTAGTTAACTAAAATTACCTATCAATTTGAGTTATGCTGGAAATCGAAGCCCAAATATTCATTGCAACACCTATGCTTTTTTTGTAAAAACCTAATTAACGGTAGCTATTTTTTCCTTAAGCCAAAAGCCATTCACAAAAATATGCGAATGGCTTTCGTCTGCATATAAATGAAGTTTTTAGAATTTTCCGTTATTATTTTTCCAAGTTTCTTTTGCTGGCATAGCTTCAATGGTATCCCAATGTTCTACAATTTTTCCGTTTTCTACTCTAAATAAGTCAAAAAATGCATCGTACTGACCCGCAAGATGCCCTTCGCTTATAACCAATACAAAGTTGCCTTCCCCAAGTACCATGTGTATTTTATCAAACTTTACGGTGAGCCTTTGTGCTGCCAATCTTGCAATTGCGTCACCTAAACCAGATACTTTATCAGCTATTTTTGGGTTGTGTTGAATGTAGTTGTCGCCATCAAAATAACCTGCCAGCTTTTCCATTTTTCCATTCACCAAAATATCGTCAACAAAATTCTTTACTAATGTTTTATTTACTTCAGTTTTATCAAGGTCTTTTATCTCGGTTGCGCCATCAGTCATTGTATGTCCACTTGGATTTGGGCCGATTGCTTCCTGTAAATTATCCCAATGCTCTACAATTTTTCCATCTTCAAACCTAAAAACATCAAAACCTATTTTCTCACCAAAAATATTGTACTCCGTATGAGTAAACACATAGTTGCCATCTTGAAAAGTACGAACTGTTTTTACTTTTGCTGAATTAGGTGGTAGTTGTTGTAGCAAAGCTTTAAAGCCTGATAAGCCATCTGCTACTGTAAGGTTGTGCTGAATGTATTTGTTTGGATTAATGTAATCCACAGGTTCAGACGCACCAGTTTCTATGCTTTTCAAAAGAGCAACTACTTTTTGTTTGTTTGAAGTTTCCATTTTTTTATTTTTTAAATTTTTAACTTTGGCTGTGTTTTTTTGTGCAGATGCAGATAATCCAACCATTAAAATCATCGCAATACTTACTACCGTTTTTATCATTTTTTAAATGTTTTAATTACGATGCAAAGATGCGATGCTTGTCAAAAATCAAAAAGGTATAAAACTTCTTTTGAATGATACTTTTACGCCAAAATGGTTTTTTCTCTGAATTCAGAGGGCGTGGAAAGGGAGTGTTTTTTGAAATATTTTATAAAATTGGTAGGTTCGTCAAATCCTAAACTATATCCAATTTCTTTTATACTTTCAGTTGTATGTGCTAAAATTCGTTTTGCTTCAAGGATAATTCTATCATCGATTATTTCTTTTGGTGTTTTACCAAAAACCTTTGTGGTTGCCTGATTTAGTCGCTTTTCGGTTATGATAAGTTCTTTGGCGTAAAAATTTACCTGTTTATGAGTTTTAAAATTTACTTCTAAAACGTCTTTAAAAAGCATTACAAAATCAAGGTCAGCGCCTTTTTTGATTTCGGTAAAATCTTGTTGTCTTCGTTCTCTTTCTGAAAGCAATAAAAGATTATGTAGTACGTTTTGTAAAATGTCAGATTGATAATTGTCTTTTATATTTTCTAATTCATTTACCATTGCTTGCAATAAGTCGGCAAATTTATTGACTTGCTTCTTTATTTGAATTTGTGAAACAGAAAATAAGTCATTGAACAAAATACTATTTCTCAAAAACTTAGTATCAGTTTCTGTTTTACAAAAAAAACTGTCGGTAAACAGGATTACTTTGCCATCAAATTTGCCTTTATTGTCAAAGCGCTGAACGCTGTCCTTGTTTAAAAAGAGAATCGTGTTCGATTCAATTTTCACTGGATTAAAGTCAACTAAATGAGTTGGGGTTCCTTTTTGAAACCAAATAATATGGTAGAAACCTGTTCTGTGCGTCGTGGTTAAATTGTCTTTGAATTCTTTATACAACTCACCAATATCTAGAATTTCAAATTCATGAGAAAGTCCTGTTTTAAAGTCGTATTTTTTAATATCTGTTTTCATTTGAAGCGTGTCGCTATATAATTATCGCTAACATTTTTTTGGTTCAAAGTATAAACTCAATAAACCATAAGTTAATTAGAATTACCGATTTTCAAATTT
>JAYVNT010000010.1:0-2515 GCA_043758285.1 Flavobacterium sp. | reverse complement strand
TTTAAAATAGAAAATGTTTAAGTTCAGCTTAGAGTTTTTTTATTTCTTAAATTTTGAAATTCCATCTTTTAGCCAAGCTAAATAGTCATCTATATTAGGAGTATAACTTATTGGTGTGTTAAGTTTTTCTTCATTTAAATCGGTTAACACATAGAAAGGTTGTGTGTTCGTTTTATATCTTGTGATGATAAACTCTGTCCATTTATCACCGATTGTTGTGATTTCGCTTCCAGTTTCTTTTGAAACTGTTTGTTCGCTTTTTGGTAATTCTCGTTTATCATCAACATATAACGAAATTAAAACCACCTCGTTTTTCAATGCGTTTAAAACCTTTTTGTCAGACCAAACATTGTTTTCCATTTTTCGGCAATTAACACAAGCATAACCTGTAAAGTCGAGCATTACGGGTTTGTTTACTTTTTTTGCGTAAGCCAAACCTTTGGCATAATCATTGAAAACAATTATACCGTGTGGTCCAATTTCGGAACCGTCTGCTAATACTTCTTTAGTATTTTCTGTTCCATTTCCAAAAAATCCCATTGGGCTTTCGCTATAGGTTTGTGGCGGCGGAAAGGCACTGATTAATTTTAAAGGTGCACCAAATAATCCAGGTATCATATAAATCGTGAATGCTAAAACAAGTAATCCCAACGATAATCTTCCGACAGAAATATGCGTTAGCGGACTATCGTGTGGTGTCATTATTTTGCCCAATAAATACAATGCCCAAGTGCCGAAAATTGCAATCCAAATGGCAAGGAAAATTTCTCTTTCTAGTAAATGTAATTGTAAAACCAAATCAGCATTCGATAAGAATTTAAATGCTAATGCTAGTTCTAAAAAGCCAAGCGAAACTTTAACGGTATTCAACCAACCACCAGATTTTGGTAACGAATACAACCAACTAGGAAACATTGCAAACAACATAAATGGCAATGCCAATGCTGTTGAAAAACCAAGCATACCAACTATTGGCGCAATACCCCCTTTAGAAGCTGATTCTACTAATAGCGTGCCAACTATAGGCCCTGTGCAGGAAAATGATACGATGGCTAATGCCAATGCCATAAAAAGGATGCCAATAATTCCGCCCCTATCGGCTTGTTTGTCAACTTTATTTGCCCAAGAATTAGGCAACATAATTTCAAAAGCACCTAGAAACGAAGCCGCAAAGACTAATAAAAGGATGAAGAAAATTACGTTAAACCACGGATTGGTAGACAATGCATTCAAAGCATCGGCACCAAAAATACCCGTGATGGCTAATCCTAAAACCACATATATTGCAATGATGGAGATTCCATAAAGAATAGCATTTCGTTTTCCTTGTGCAGGATTTTTGCTTTGTTTGGTAAAAAAACTAACCGTCATTGGTATCATTGGAAACACACAAGGTGTTAGCAAAGCCGCTAAACCGCCTAGAAATGCTAAAAAGAAGATTGTCCACAATCCCTTATCATCTGTTTTTTTCGGTGCTTCAGCTACAGGTTTGGTCTCTGGTTTTGCAGGTTCACTTACTGTAAATTGTGATGAACTGGAGGTATCTGTTTTTGCACTACTGGTTACTGATTCTTCAACAGTTTGTCCTTTATTAGGCAACTCAAACGAAAATTGATAGTTATCATTTATACAAACTTGTTTACAAACTTGGTAATCAATTTTGGCTTTTATAGAAGTGAGTTTGGCATTGATAATTTTTATTTTTTGAGCAAAGTTTACCTTCTTTTCAAAGAAGTATTCATCAACACCAAAAACATCATTCAACTGCTTTTTATAGAGACTTTCTTTAACTTTGCCAACCAATTCATAGTTGCCTTTTGTGTCTTTAAATTCAAATTCTGCAGGCAATGGTCCATCGGCAGGTGTGAATTGAGAATACAAATGCCAACCTTCATCAATCTTTCCTTCCATCACCAAATTGAATTCGGTATCGGAAACTTTTTCAACTTTAGTTGACCATTTTACTGGTTTTATAATTTGTGCATTTATGTTGGCTGAAGCCAAAAAAATCAAAAGAAAAAATAGTAGTTTATTCATTAGATAGTATAATTTATTTTTAAAATTTGTTTGGTCGTTTCTGTTGCTTTAAATCGTTCGTCTTGTCGTTTTCCAATAACCCAAACAATTTGATTATTAGAACATAAAAGCCATGTATTTGATTTGTCAAGCAATGAGAATTTTTCATCTTTGAAATACTTGCTCAATTTTTTGGAGCCATTCATCCCCATTGGAAAAAACAAATCACCTTCTTGCCATTTTCTAATTTCTAACGGAAAATGAAGCTTTTCTTCATTAACAAAGATAGTTGTAGTTGGTTCAACCGAAATGTCGTCTACGTTACAAAACGCCATTTTTAAGGGAAATTTAACTTCTTTTTGGTCTTTTGTAATCCAATAATGTATCGGTTCGTTGTCAATATTTTTTGGGAATAAAATCAAATTATTTCTGTCTTTTAACAAAATGTGCGTTTCTGAAAACACTTGTTTACCTGATTGTGCTCCAATTAAATCGTAAA
>JAYVNT010000009.1:0-2516 GCA_043758285.1 Flavobacterium sp. | reverse complement strand
CTTAATGATGATTAAGTGAAATAATACTTTACTTATATTTAGATAACAAATAAAATCAATAGCACATACCATTGCGCAAGCATCACTGGGGGTTTCGTAGCGGGCGATAGTTGCCGTGTTTAATTTCAACTTTAAACTTTAACCGTCGTCGAGCAGACCCCAGTTCAGCTTGCGCGGCACGTTAGGCAACCGATTACGCTTTAAAAAGCTCCTTTGTGTTTTTAAGCTTTTGCAGATTGATTTTTCTCGTTTGAAAAGTAACGAATTTCTTTTTTAATCAGATTGATTTTGTGCAGTGTGATACTTCAAAAAATTTTATGCTTTATGACATAAACAGATGAGCGTTTTGTTCAGTTCTTTTTTGATCGGTTAGATTGGTTTCGGTTTTATAGATTCGGATTGACTTTCATCTTGGCGATTATATATTAGTCGGTCGATTCTTTTCGTCTCGTTAATTGATTTAAAAAATGGTTGACAAATCGACTGTTATCGATAAATTGATTATGCATTGATTTAAAAAAGAAGAAAAATTTCAAATTTGACACTAAAATAATTTCAGCATTCAACTAACATTGCATAAGCATTGCTATAATTCTATTGTTAGCCGATCTTTCCCTATGTAATTTAAATTAATCTTTTACCATAGGCTTACCACATTTTTACACCGCGCAGCATATTAAGCGAAATCGAAAAAACAATCGTTAAATATAAATTTGTTATGGCGACGAATAAAATAAATTGGTTCTATGTAATCGAGAATTATTTTTCTGTTTAGTCCTTCTATGGTCGAATAAAAAAGCCATAACAGAAAATGAGATGAAGACTAAAACAATTGTTGTTAGCCATGACATTCAGAAGGTAGAGGAAGGAGAAGCAAATATCGACTGTGAACAAACGAATATCAATCTTCCTTTGTAATTAAAACAAAAGGAGGTATTGCTGCTCATTGGAAGGATTTAGACAACATAGCTAAAAATGCTACTCTGATTATCAAAATTCATAACAGTAGGCTCTCCGATTTGAGTAAAAAGTCTAAAGGCATTCCTGTTTATTCACTTATAAAAACAATGCAAGTATATACGACATTAACAATTACAACAATTCACAGAAAATGCTAAACAAAAGATGGGGCTTAATCTTTTTAATTACGAGCTTCCTGTTAATTTTACGAGGGCTGACAATTATATCAAGTAAGACTGCTTATGTTTTCTACATTAAGCGCTTCAACAGTTTTAATAATTCCACTATTTAACATATGTTAGTAAGATAAACTTATGCAGTAAAAATATTAGCCGTATTACTTATGCAATCTAAGCTTGTAATTTTTCAGAGACTAAAATCAAATTTAAATTTTTTCTTTTTTATAAGAGTAAATATTATTCATGTGAACGTACCATTAAACATTTATTAACCTATATACCGTGGC
Source organism: Flavobacterium sp. (assembly GCA_043758285.1). Classification (GTDB taxonomy): domain Bacteria; phylum Bacteroidota; class Bacteroidia; order Flavobacteriales; family Flavobacteriaceae; genus Flavobacterium. Next base: position 1,090 of record JAYVNT010000009.1, on the reverse strand, counting down.
TCCCAGACTCTTTTCAAAACAAAAGAGAAAATAAAATAATAAATGGTAACAATCAATTTTGGACCTTTAATCAATCAATACAAAGAACCAAAGCTGTAGTTCCGCTTTTCTCATTATGTAATATTTACACCATTCTTGTCGAACATAGTTCAGTTCTAACAATTAGGCATATCGAAAAAACTCAATAATATGGTACGCTTGTTCGACCAAATTATTTATTCCTCAGTAAAAAATCTATATATTTGAATACTAATAAAACATTAATATTCTTTAATTTTATAATCATGAAACAATTTAAAACTATTGCTATTCTTATAATGCTAACATCGTTTCTGTTTAGCAACTCGTCTTGCGTAGTAGCTTACAGAAAAGACAATGGCAATCACAATGGATGGTACAAGAACCAAAACAATCCGCATAATCCAAATTCGACAAATCCTGGAAACGGACATGGAAACGGAAAAAATAAAAAATAAACCTTTGGGCCTAGAATTGAGAATATAGCAATGTGCCCATGCGCATGACGCTAAAACTTATAACACGCGTTTTAATCTATGCTTTAAAACACCAAAGCATTTTCAAAAACGGTCCCTGTTAAATAAAGAAAATTGTTTAACCATTACATTAGAAATCCGCTCCTAAAATTAACCTGCAATTAGCCTTGCTTTTAAGCGCTTGTGGCATTTATAACTTTCTAGTTTAACAACTACACGTTTATCTAATTAAATAGATAGATGCAGTGAAGTTGCACTACTATCCAATTTTTTATTGCATGTTATAAAACGATAAATCTTTCGCTCAATCAATTTAAATCGATTAGAGATTTTTATTTCATAGCGGTTTTTAAATGCGTGCTCTTTCCTGTTTATTTATTCAGATTGAATTTTCAGCTTAACAATTCTTAATTACTTGATCCATAATTTCCTCTCATTAATTGATTTAAAATTGGTGAATAAGTCGAATATTATCAATAAATTAATTCTACATTATATCGAATAAAATCAACCCTTTCAATTTTGTCTAAATTAAAATATACAGATTAAAATAAAATTACACATGCTTCATAGAGAATTTCAAAGCTTGCATTTTT
>JAYVNT010000008.1:0-2517 GCA_043758285.1 Flavobacterium sp. | reverse complement strand
AAGCTGGTGAAGGAAGTGATGTATTTAAAAAAATAAGTTCAACCAAATTATAGTAAAAGCCTGAAGATGATCTTCGGGCTTTTTTTATAAACGTTTACTACACAAGGAATTTAAAAAGTTGTTTGTATTTAAGAGTGGCTTATTTTAGCGTAAATACTTGAGTTATGTGCCATTTTAAAACGACAGTGCAACTTCAAACGACAGAGCAACTATGAGATATTTACCAAACTTAATTCCAGGCAAGACAAAAGTTTTACCTGACTACTTTAAAGGCGAGAGTTACGACTTTAGACAGAGTAACTCTACCCTGACATTTTTTTCTTACATCGGAGCGACTTGTTTTTTTGTAGCAGCAATCATTTTCATTAAACATCCCTATCTGACACTTCTTTTTGGAGTTTTGGGATTTTTTATTTTGCCACAAGGGCACAAATTTGTTGAGCGGACTTTCAGATTTCGGCTGACGACAAAAATAAAATCTGTTTTTTTTGGTGCATTATTAATTGGCTCTATTCCTTTGACACTTCATTACAACGAACTTGACAGACAAGAAGCTCAGCAAGAAAAAATTCAACAGGAAAAAGAACAGCAAGAAAAAATTGAAGCAGACAAAAAAGAGCAGTTGCGTAAAGATAGTTTGAACCAATACATTCAAGAAGGGACGACACTTGCAAAAAAAAATAAACAAGACGAAGCACTTAAAAAAATTGGCTATGCTTTATCTATTGCAACGACTGAAAGCGAAAGAAATGAAATTTAAAAAGACAAACTGAATATTTTAATTCCACCCATTCTTAAATTTGTAAAGGCAGGTAATTACAAAATTGCTTTTCCCAAGTTGACAGATTTAATTGTCCAATACAGAAATAATTCTGACTTGTTTTACAACAGAGCAATCTGTTACAGCAAGACAGGTAAAATGCAAGAAGCCGTTGACGACTTAAAAGTTGCTATGCAACTTGGAAATCAAGATGCAGAAAAACTACACGACAAAATAAATCCGATAAGAAAACATATCATCGGCTACTTAACAAAATGTTGTGACGGAACAACTTCTTCTTCCAGTAGTAGAGGTGCTTGCTCTCATCACGGTGGTGTTTGCGGTAGTGAAGCAATTTACGATGAAGGCGAAAGAAAATATAAATAACAAACCCATGAGCCAAAATCTATTTCAAATAGTTCCTGTCGTTGAAAGAAGTTTCTTTCAAAAAATTTTTGGACAGCATCCAGAAGAAAATGCAGTGATAGAATTAAACAATCTTCTTGCGACAAAAGAGATAAAAAAAATTTCAGAAACTGAAATTTCAGAAATTGAAAACAAGTACAATATAAATCTGTCCGAAGAATTTCCTCTTAACCTTGAAGAGTTTTTTGCTACTTATCTTAATCAATGCGAACGCAACAAAACATTTGACAACTCACAGCAGGAAAACGTACAGCATCTTAAAACAATCCTAAAGTTATCAGACACTACAACGGATATCATTTATCAAAAAATTGGAGAAGGCATTTATAGAGAAGCATACGACAATTCAATTGCAGACGGGCATTTGAACGATGAAAGAGAAAATGAATTAGCCAAACTTGCAACAGAATTAAAACTTGCCGAAGAAACTACAAACCAAATATCCAATGTTAGTCGGCATAACTACATGGACAATCTTCTCAAAAAAATTGTTGCAGACGGAAAAATTTCTCCTGACGAATGGAGTGAATTTAATGATGCAGCGAAAAATTTGAAGATTGATATGAAGGTTGACGACAAGACCACTTCACAACTTGAACGATTAAAACTTAATTGGCAAATTCAAAATAGTGAACTCCCTATTTTACAAACAGGTATAAGTTTACAGAAAGGAGAAGATTGTTATTACAGCAACCATGTTGATTGGTTAGAGCATCGGACAGTTACAAGAAAAATAAATTACGGTGGACCGACTGCACGAATAAGAATAATGAAAGGGATTTATTACAGTGCAGGAAGTTTAGCAGTAAACAGAGTTACATCAGACCAAATTCAAGTCATTGACAGTGGAATAGTTTACCTAACAAACAAGAGAGTAATTTTTGTGGGCAACAGAAAAAATTCTAACATTCGTCTTGACAAAATTCTTTCCATTATTCCATACAGTGATGGAGTTGAACTTGAAAAAGACACAGGTAAAAGCCCCACACTTCGTATGACAAGTGGAGCAGATATTTTCGCAATGATGATTAGCCGCCTACTAAACGAGAGATGACACGGACGAAAAAAAACGGCACAAACATAGTATTTACTGCTATGCTGGGCGGACGGAATAACAATTAACTTTTGTTTTACCCGGCATTCCCTGACAGAATCCGTGGTTTAGTAATAGCAAAAGCCATTAGTGACAAAGAATTAGCAGAAACAAAAAACATGGTTAAAGACATGTATTATTTATTGATGCTCCAAAATAACCGCCGCAATTTCCTGTAGTTTATTCAGGTTATCATGAACAAATGTAAGGCCTGCCTGGTACAGGTTACTTATATTGT
>JAYVNT010000007.1:0-2519 GCA_043758285.1 Flavobacterium sp. | reverse complement strand
GATAGACCAAAGCGAATTTTATTTTTATTTAGTGTATCGAGCGTTGCATACAAACGATGTTCTTCTTCTTCGCTCCATCCGCCATTTTCATTATATGTTGCTGTCGTAATGAGATATGGAGGGTCGAGATAGACAAAATCCTCATGATTTAAATTTAATTCTAGGACGTTCGTATAATTTCCAAGAATAAATTCCGGAGATTCAGTTTCAAGACGGTCGGCAAATTCACTAAAGTTTCGTTCCATATCTTCGTTAAACGTTCGTTCACCATAGGGAATATTGTACCCATGACGAGAGAATCTAATATAATTGCTAAAGCCATGGGCGATAAGAGTGTAGAGAACGGCAGGCATTTCGAATCCATCAAGATTTTCAAGATTAGCTTTTCGCGCTCTATTATATAATTCGCGTAGGTCGTAATAAGCGTTTGCTTCAGGACTTAGTTGCTGTTCTGATCGATTATTTTGTTTTTTCTCTTGGATATTATTTTGTTTTTCATCATAAGCATTTAGAATGTTAATATCTTCTTCTTCTGATGTTATATTTTCTGGAAGTGTATCGGTTGAACTAGATTGTGATTTACCAAGATTATATTTTGTAATAATTTTGTGGATTGTTGTAATGCCATTTTTACTTCCAACACTACTTATCCAGCGAAGAAGATCGATAATATCTTTATCTAAATCGATACCGATTACATGATCGGCTGTGGCATTTGCACCAATATTAAATCCACCGCAAAAAATATCGACGAATGTTTTTACATCTTTTGGAATGAGGCTATTGCGTTCACCATGATATTTTTTATTTACAATAAAGCTATGGCTTTCCATAAGTTGGTTCAGGAGTTTAAACTTACCGCCAACATAATTCATGGGAGATTTTACAAGATACAATCCTGATTGGCTGGCAAATTCAAACATGCTTTGACTCATTAAATTAATTATACTCCGGAAACGTTTATTAATGAAGGTTGATATTGGTTTTAATGTTGATATTACATTTAGATTTATGAAGAGTTAAATAGCGTTTTCAATAAGCTTTGAGATTTCTTTTGATGTTTGGAATCCCATTCTTCGATCAATACATTCTTTATTTTTAAATAAGAGGAGGGTTGGCATTCCAGAGACGTTAAGACGAGTGGTCAATTCTGGGTTAGCATCAGCATCCAAACCGACGATGGTAACTCGCCCAGAGTAGGCGGTAATAACTTTCTCTATCTCTGGTTTCATTTGCCGACACGGTCCACACCAAGAGGCCCAAATGTCGATAAGAACGAGTTTGTCGGTATCAAGAAGAGATTCGAATTGATTCTGGTTGATGTTTTCCATGATTATCTTTTTATCCTTAGAGGTGATTATTTAGGTCTTGATACTGAGTCGTAAACTGATTAGGAATTATTACTAAATGCAATTTTTAGTAAGTCTTTGCCTTTTCAGAATCATATTTTATATTTTATATTTTATATTGGGTAGCGTCTGCGATAAGCAAGACGCTATCCAATAAACACCTTTTGCCAATGGGATTTATCATTACTCCCATTAGACAAGAACTATTATCAATTAGCAAATAAAAAATAAACAACGAAATATAAATTTATATAAAGATTTAGAGAGTCGTTATACAGAGAGAGAAAATTATTATTTTTGATTTATCTCTTCTCTTGGAAAGTGTGATATGGTACACTAAAGTCATAGATATTAAGTTCCTTATAAACCCTCTTTAAACCATCTTATAATCTTAATAAATTCTAAGAAGTGGATAATGGTTATATGATTTATAAAAAACCTACTGATTTAAGCTTAACAACTCATACAGATTACCTTTGTAAGCGTATTTTATTTCTTGAACGAGAGCTTAGTCGTGTTAGTCGTCTGATAACAATAGATCCTTTGACAGGTCTATTAAACAAGAATGTATTTAATGAATTTCTCGACCGTGAAATCAAGCGTTCCTGTGAAACTGGAGTAACATTCTCAGTTATTTTTTTTCATGTAAACGATCTTAAATACATTGAAGAGAAATTTGGTTCCCAGGGTGTTGATGATATTCTTATCAAACTTACTGATATCCTCATGAAAGCTTCAATGCCAGCAAGTATTTTGTGTCGAGTTAATAATGATGAATTTGCGTCGCTCATTCCAAATTCAACCTTTTCAGATGCAGCTAATTTTATTAAACATGCACGTGTAGGTATTGATAAAACGGGGCTTACATTTTTTTCAGGGATTTCCGTGTATCCTATTGATGGAGATAATAAGCAATCGCTACTTATGTCTTCTGGACAATTTTCTTCAAGTTTCAGAGATATTTTAGAAAAAGAAAAAGTGGGAGTTTAATAAAAAACTTACTACAGCTAATATATTTTTATATTCTTAGTTTAAAATTAAATAATATAATCTTTATCTTTTGTGTTCTTTTACATTGAGATAAATTTTATTTTTTTCTTGAAATTTTTCCACTAAATCTTGGAGAGTTTGCTTAATTTGTTCTTCGTTCTGTGTTAGGCTTTGTAATAG
>JAYVNT010000006.1:0-2521 GCA_043758285.1 Flavobacterium sp. | reverse complement strand
CTAGAATAGGTTCAAAAGTTGTTGATTCATATTCTTCTAAATTATAAGCATGCATTTCATCACTTATCGTTAAATGCATAGCAGTAACATTAGCATTTTCATTTTGCTTTTTCACAAGACAATTAGCCAAACGCAGTAAAGATTTCCCTTTTTCATTATTTCCAAACGAAATTAAGATATTAAAATCGGAACTTTTTTTAACTTCTGGAGGAATAATACCATCTTTAGTTTTGAAAAGAAAATTAATTATATCTAATGCTGGACCAGTCATAAAAGTTGTAACCAATGCCATGATCACCATCATAGTAAACACTTTTGGAGTAAGTACTCCCAGTTCTAAGCCAATATTCAATACGATTAGTTCCATCAAACCTCTGGTATTCATTAATGCACCAATAGTAAAACTATCTCTCCAATTTTGCCCCACAAATTTTGCAGCTAAAGCACTCCCGAAAAATTTTCCAACTACGGCTACCAAAATTATAAATCCTGTAATTTTCCATAAATAAGGATCATTTATTAGCCCAATTTCTGTTCGCAATCCTGTGAAAACAAAAAACAGCGGCAATAATAATATCACAGAAACATCTTCCACTTTTTCGATGAAAATATTTCTAAATTTCGAAATATCAGGCATAATTGCGCCCATCATAAAAGCTCCAAACAAAGCATGAATACCAATTATTTCTGTTAAATAGGAAGAAACAATTAAGGTTAAAAGAAAAATTGCAACTACTGATTTTTTTATATTATCCTTTTTCGCATACAAATCCCCAATACGTTTCAAGAAAGGTTTCACCACCAAAAGCATCAGTATAACATATAATATTGCTAACCCAATTACATATAACGAACTAACAAAACTTCCGGCTTTGACAATAGCAATAACCACAGCTAAAATACACCATGCAGTAATATCGTCTGCAGCAGCGCATGTTATTACAATAGTCCCTAATCGCGTTTTATGTATGCCTCGTTCTTGAACAATTCGTGCTAAAACTGGAAATGCTGTAATACTCATTGCAATCCCCATAAACAAGCTAAATGACAAAAAAGGAATATCATAAACTAGAGCTTTTGTAACTGAATCTATATGTTGCGGAACAAAATTGGGATAAATATAATACGACAAACCAATCCCTAAAGCAAAAGGAATTATAATACTTGCATGACTAATTACTACGGCTTCATTAGCTTTATTTTTTAACACTTTCAGGTCTAATTCCATGCCAATAACGAACATAAAAAGTATCAAACCAACTTGGCTTAAAAGTTGAAGATTTCCCAATGAATCTGATGGGAACAAAGCTTCTTTCATATCTGGAAAATAGAGCCCAAAAAGTGATGGCCCAAGAACAATTCCAGCAATGATTTCACCAATTACAGATGGTTGCCCAATTTTTCTAAATATCCAGCCAAAAATTCTAGCTACTACAACAATGGTAATAATTTGAAACAATAACAATGCAAGTGGATGTTGCAAATTATGAAATAATGAAGAAAGAAACTGAACCCATTGACTATCTCCAGACAAAGGAGAAACAATTTTTTTTCCCACTTCCAACAATTTTCCTTGTTCAACAATTCTAAACATCAGATAGGTGAATCCACCTATTACAATGATATAAAATAAAGAGTTTTTAAAATTTCTCATCCAAAAATAGTTGCGCTTTTATATACAAAGATGCTAAAAAGTAATGTGTTTTTTTAATTTTTTTAGGGCTATTAACAATTATTTAAACTTCGCTATTTAATCCGCATCGAATTAAGCAAATCTTTTACAAAACTGCACCCTTTTCTAGTGGTTTTAATTAACTTTGCAACCGTTTTTATGCTAAAATGAAAAAGAAAATTAAAGTAGGGTTTTGGGAATTTATCGCGGGAATTATACTCAGAAATAGAATATCTATCAGCGTTGGAATTTTATTGTTGACCGTGTTTTTAGCATTGCAATGGAAAAATGTTGGCATGACTTATAACGAAGCCAACTTATTACCTAAAAACCACAAAGCCAATAAAGATTATACTCAGTTCCTAAATGTTTTTGGCGAGGAAGGAAATCTTGTAGTTATTGGAATCAAAGACAACCGCATCTTCACTCCAAAAGCTTATAAAGCATGGAACTTATTGATGACTAATTTAAAATCACACAAAGAAGTTGAATTGGTCGTTTCTCTATCTGATTTAAAGAAATTACAAAAAAACGATACGCTCGAAAAGTTTGAGTTGGTTCCATTTATAGACCAAAAGAAAACCCTTGACGCTAACTATCTAGCCGAAATAAAACACCAACTCTTCAATGATTTACCTTTTTATGAAGGACTGCTTTTTAATAAAAAATCGGGGAGTATTCGTGCTGCGATTTACATCAATAAGAAAGTTGTTAATTCGCCGATAAGGAAAGAATTTATTCTGAATGATCTTCTTCCTGAAGTAGAAAAATTTGAAAAAGAAACAAGTATTGATTTGAAAGTTTCGGGAATGCCTTATATAAGAACCATCAACACCGAAAATATGAAAG
>JAYVNT010000005.1:0-2525 GCA_043758285.1 Flavobacterium sp. | reverse complement strand
ATGGAAGCAGGTGATGTTGAAATTGCTACAGCCATTGCCAAAGAAAAATACGACAACAAACCTGATGAATATTTTGATTTAGAAAAACTTCGTAAATCATTAAAAATTGACCGTAAAATTAGCTGGAGAGAATTGCTAGAGCTTGTTTATTATGGTAACCAAATAAAAGGTAAAGATGATTTATTGGGCGATGAATTTGAAAAATTTATAAGTACCGTAAAAATGGATGATGTAAAAGATATACAAGCGTTACGCTATTTCTTTTACGCATATATTACCGACCCTACCGTTCGAGCTATTATAGACCAACAAGATTTTACAGAACTTTATCATAACCCAACGTTTAATGTAGAAGATTTTAATCGTGTGGATGATGATATGAAAAATCAATTACCTTACTACATTAAAACGTATGTACCATTAAATAAATTTATTTCATAACCGTTATTATGAACTTTGAGCTATTAGTAAATACCATACAACAAACACATAACCAACTTCAGCAAAGTGCTATCAAGTCGGTTAATAAGCACCTAACAATTCGCAATTGGTTAGTAGGCTTTTATATTGTAGAGTTTGAGCAAAAAGGATTGGATAGAGCAAAATATGGCGAAAAACTTCTTGAAGAATTAGCTAATGCTGTTAATGTAAAAGGCTTAGCAGAAACCAACCTTAAACTTAGCCGTCAATTTTATTTAATTTATCCTCAAATTCATCAGATACTGTCTGATGAATTGAAAAAACTTGGCTTTAACTCAATTCGTCAGTTGGCAACTGACGAATTGCAAAACAATGACAATCAATTAATTACAATAAGTCAGTCGCTGACTGACGAATTCAAAAGCACCATAACAAACGACCTGCAAGTGCCACCCGATAGGCTAATTGAAAGGCTGTCTTTTACCCATTTAGTTCAACTTTTTCCTATTGAAGACCCTTTAAAACGTACCTTCTACGAAATAGAGTGTATGAAAGGTAATTGGAAAGTCGAAGAACTTAGGCGACAAATAACAACACTTTACTTGGAGCATAGCGGTATGAGCAACAATCCCGATAAACTAAGCCGAATCGTACAAGAAAAATCGCAAGGTTTAATACCAACCGACATCATTAAATCACCTTTTACATTTGAGTTCTTAGGATTAAAAGCAAAAGATGTAGTGTATGAATCTGATTTAGAACAAGCATTAATAGACCACCTCGAAGAATTTTTATTAGAGCTTGGACACGGCTTTTGTTTTGAAGCAAAACAAAAACGTATTACCATTGGCGATAGATATTACCACATTGATTTAGTTTTTTACCACCGTATTTTAAAATGCCATGTGTTAATAGATTTAAAGATGAAAGAAGTTGAGCACGAAAACATCGGGCAACTAAAAACCTACATTAACTATTACAAAAAAAATATAATGCTACCCGATGATAATCCTCCAGTAGCTTTATTATTAGTAACCGAAAACAATAAAGAGTTGGTTGAATATGCCGTTGCCGATTCCGACCAAGATTTATTTGTAAGTAAATACATACTCGAATTACCAAGCACACAACAACTAGAAGATTTTATTAAGAGAGAAATAAATAAAAATGTCTGAATTAGGATTCATGGGATTTAAAGATGATAGGATAAAATAATAAAAATGAAACACGAAGAATTAACTCATAAAATAATTGGATGTGCAATGAAAGTTCATTCCACTTTAGGAAATGGATTTCAGGAAGTTATTTATCAAAGAGCATTAGCCATTGAATTTCAAAAGCAAGGAATATCATATCAGAGAGAAATGGAAATGACCATCTATTACGAAGGAGAAGATATTGGAACGAGAAGAGTTGATTTTTTTGTCGAGGAAAACATAATGGTGGAACTAAAAGCAGTTATTAATTTAGAAGATGAGCACTTAGCACAAGCCATGAATTACTGCCAAGCTTATAATATGCCAATTGGACTATTGATAAATTTCGGTTCTAAAAGTTTAACTTTCAAAAGAGTGTACAACGTAAACCATCCCGAAAACAAGGATTATATAAAACAAAATCCAAAATCAACTATTTAAAATCGCCTAAAATAAAAATCTTAAAATCAATTAATCCTAGAAATCCTAATTCAAACAATGTTAGACGCAACAACCAAAAAAAATATTGACGATTGCCGTGATGTGTTGGTAGGTAAAGTGCCCGACCCTAAAAGTCAGATTGAGCAAATTACATTGGCATTGATATACAAGTTCATGGATGACATGGACAAAGAAGCAGTTGAAAAATTTAAAGGCAAAGCAAAATTTTTTACTGGCGAATATGCAAAATACGGTTGGCGAAAATTATTTGACCCTTCGTTGAGTGGTGCTGATATGTTAGCATTATACAGCGATGCGTTAGAAAAATTAAATACCAACCCTAACATACCCGAACTGTTTCGTAATATTTTTAAGAATGCTTATTTGCCCTACCGTGACCCAAGCACATTAAAATTATTTTTAAAATATATTAACGAATTTGAATACAGTCACAGCGAAAAATTAGGC
>JAYVNT010000004.1:0-7963 GCA_043758285.1 Flavobacterium sp. | reverse complement strand
AAACAAACCACGCAAAAACACCACTAAAATGATAATGTGGTAAATCGACAACAGCTAGATTTCTGCCAATGGTTGCCATTGAACCTTTGTCATTGTATTCAAAAGCCGTCATTTGTCTTTTATGTATTAAATTAATCAAATTTTTACCTAATAACTTTCCTTGCTGAATTGCCGGTTGCGCCATCATTGGATGTCCTTGTGGGTATTGTTCTGTTACCATCGAACAAATATCGCCAACAGCAAAAATAGTTTCATAACCAACCACTTGATTGTATTGGTTCACACTAATTCTATCCACTTTTTCGACTAAAGATTTAGAATTTAATCCAGCTATTTTTGCGCCTTGAACTCCGGCAGTCCAAATTAGAGTAGCTGAATCAAATGCCAAATCCGTGTTGGTCGTAATTGTTCTTCCATCATAATTGGTTACGCGAACATTTTTCCAAATTTTTACACCCAAATCAATCAAGAATTTCTCAGCATCAGCAGATGATTGCTCACTCATGGTATTCAAAATTCTATCACCACTTTGAATGAGATTGATTTGCATTTTGTCAATATTTAAATCAGGATAATCTTTTTGAAGAATAGCTTTTTTCATCTCTGCCAAAGCGCCAGCAAGTTCAACACCTGTTGGTCCACCACCAACGAGAACAAAATTGATTAATGCATTTTGTTCAACTTTATCTTTCAATAAAACAGCTTGCTCAAAATTTTCCAAAATCAAACTCCTTATATTCAATGATTGTGGAATGGTTTTCATTGACATCGAGTTGCGCTCAATTTCTTTGTTGCCAAAATAATTGGTTTTCGAACCTGTTGCAATCACTAAATAATCATAATTCAAATCACCAATTTCAGAAATTATTTTTTTATTAACCGTGTCAATTTCTTTCACCGAAGTTAGCCGAAAATAAAAATCAGTATATTCTTGAATTACTTTCCTAATGGGATAAGCAATAGAACCTGCTTCTAAACCGCCTGTGGCAACTTGATATAATAAAGGTTGAAATGTATGGTAATTGTGTTTGTCTACCAAAACAACTTGAACGTTTTTGTTTTTGAGTTTTTTGGCTAAAGCTATTCCGGCAAAACCTCCGCCAATAATAACAACTCTAGGTTTTTTTGATGTTGGAATATTCATTTGCGACTAATTAATTTTCATCTCTAAAAGCCACATCGCCTTTCCAATTCATAAAACCTCCTTCAAGATTATAGGTTTTGTCAAAACCCAATTGGTTCATCAGAGCGCAAGCTTGAGCACTTCTTCCGCCTGCTTTGCAATAAACATAAAAATTTTTCGATTTGTCTAATTCGTCTAATCTGTATAAAAAACCTTGACCTTTATGTATATCATTCAAAATTGCATTTGGAATTATTCCTTCATTCCATTCGTCTTCTGATCTAACATCCAAAATAACTGCATTGGGATCATTTTCTATTTTTGATTTCCATTCGTTTTGTGATAAATCCATCTTTTAAATTTTTGTGTAACAAATATAACTCTTTGCAAATTTAAATTCCATACATAAAAGCGCAAACTTTAATCTATTAAAAATTAACAAAAAAATAACATAACAGTTGTATATACAACTAAAAAATATTTTAAATTTGTACCTACAAATATTGTATGTGTAATAATGAAAATAGAAGAAATCATAAAATCAAATGTAACTATGGATGACGCCAAGAAAGCTATCCTAAACATTTTATACACTCAGAATGTTATTGGAGATAAATTCAGTGAAATTTTGAAACCATATGATTTGTCAAGTGAACAATATAATGTAATGCGAATTCTTCGGGGTCAAAAAGGAAATCCTGCCAATATGTGTGTCATTCAAGAACGAATGTTAGCCAAAAACAGTAACACTACCCGATTGATTGACAAATTACTGCTTAAAAATTTTGTTACTCGAGCAGTCTGCCCAGAAAACAGAAGAAAAATTGAAGTATTGATTACTCAAAAAGGATTAGATGTTCTAGCCAAATTAGATCCAAAAGTAATTCAACACGAACAGCTTTTTGCCAATAATTTGACGCAAGAAGAATTAGAAAAATTAAACATTTTATTAGAAAAATATAGAAACAATTAATTAATAACTAACTATGAGCAATTTTATAAAAAATGCCAACTGGCGTTACGCAACAAAAAAATTTGATACAACAAAGAAAGTATCCGATGAAGATTTAGAAACTTTGAAAGAAGCCATTCGTTTATCAGCTTCATCCTATGGTTTACAGCCATACAAAGTTTTAATCATTGACAATCCTGAATTAAAAGCACAATTACAACCTGCAGCTTGGGGACAATCACAAATTGTTGATGCTTCGCAACTATTGATTTTTGCTAACATAACTAATTTTGGCGATGCAGAAATTGAAGCATACATTCAAAACTTAACTGAAACAAGAGGAGTTCCAGCCGAAGCAGTTCAAGGTTATGCTGATTTTATGAAATCAAAAATCTCGACACTTTCTTTAGAGAAAAGAAACATTTGGACATCAAAACAAACGTATTTAGCTATGGGAAATCTTTTGAATGCTGCCGCTGAATTAAATATCGATGTAACTCCAATGGAAGGTTTTGAACCTCAAAAAGTAAATGAAATTCTTGACTTGGATAAACTAGGATTAAATGCCTCTTTAATTGCTACTGTTGGCTATCGTCATAATGAAGATGATACACAACATTATGTTAAAGTACGCAAATCAAATGAAGACTTATTTATCAATTTATAAACAAAACTTAAATATCAAAAACAATGAAAAATTTTAAAACAATTGCAGTCGCATTAGTACTGTCTTTAGGAACAATTGTAGCTACAGCTCAGACAAAAAAAATAAATGTTGAAAAAAGCACCATTAAATGGAATGCTAAAAAAGTAACAGGAGAACATTCCGGAACTGTTAATTTCCAAGATGGAAACTTAATTTTTAAAAGTGGAAAAGTGGTAGGTGGTAATTTTACAGTAAATATGACTACTCTAGTAACTACTGATTTATCAGGTGAATGGAAAACTAAACTAGAAGGGCATTTAAATTCCGAAGATTTTTTTAGCACTACAAAATTCAAAACTTCAACATTGGTTTTCAAAAAAGTAGCTTCAAAAGGAAAAGGTTTATATGTTGTAACAGCAGATTTAACTATTAAAGCAATTACAAATCCAATAACTTTTGATTTAGCTGTAAAAGGAAATACTGCAAGTACAACTTTAAAAATTGACCGAACAAAATACGATATTAAATATGGTTCAAAAAGCTTCTTTGAAAGCATTGGAGACAAAGCTATTAATGATGATTTCGACTTAACTGTTAACCTACTGTTCTAATTAGGGAATTATTGCTATGAAAAATCTCAGAAAGAAATTTTTGAGATTTTTTTGTTTTTTGTTTGGGAATTAAAAACACATTCCTATATTTGTGTAATACAAAATACAAATGGAAAAAAAAATAAATAATACTTGGTGGTGGAATAGTTTGCGTCAATCGTCGTGAAATAGTCCATTATTGTTATCATTATCCAAATAATATAAAAGACTTGTCATTCACGACAAGTCTTTTTTTTATGCTGAATTTATTTCAGTATCTCAACTAAAAAATTTAAACATGGAACAGTATCAATTACATACGCAATACAAACAAATTCTAGCAGATACTATCACGCCAGTTAGCATTTATCTCAAAATCAGAGATAAGTTTCCGAATAGTATTTTGCTGGAAAGTAGTGATTACCATACTGCCGATAACAGCTTTTCCTATATCTGCTGCAATCCTATCGCTTCGATAAAAATCGAAAATAATAGTATTGTGAGTTCTTTTCCTGATGGAAATTCAGAGAAAATGGAAATCTCAGCTGCTTTAAATGTTTCAAAAGTGATTGAAGAATTTGCGTCCAAATTCAAACCAGAAAAGAACAATTTCAAATTCATTAATAATGGTTTGTTTGGTTACATTAACTATGATGCGGTGCAATATTTCGAAAAGGTTTCCATTAAAAAACGAACAGATGATTTAGCCATACCCGACTTGTATTATGTCGTTTACCAAAACATAATCGCTATCAATCATTTCAAAAACGAAGCCTATATCTTTTGCCACAGCATTGACAACACCAATAATATCAAGGAGATCGAACAGCTGTTGCAAAGCAAAACCTTTGCGAGTTATCGTTTTACCAAAGAAGGGAAATCGGTTTCAAACTTAACAGATGTCGAATTTAAATCGAATGTTACTTTAGCCAAAAAACACTGTCACCGTGGCGATGTGTTCCAATTGGTTTTATCCCGAAGATTTTCTCAAGCATTTAAAGGCGATGAATTCAATGTTTATCGTGCTTTGCGCAATATCAATCCTTCACCCTATTTGTTCTTTTTTGATTACGGAAATTTTAAAATTTTCGGGTCTTCACCTGAAGCGCAATTAGTAATTAAAGATAAGCACGCCGAAATCCATCCAATAGCAGGAACTTTCAAACGAACCGGAAACGATGAACAAGATGCCGAATTAGCTAAAAAACTAGCTGAAGACAAAAAAGAAAACAGCGAACACGTTATGTTGGTTGATTTAGCAAGAAACGATTTAAGTCGGAATTGTACCGAAGTAAAAGTCGAAACATACAAAGAAGTGCAGTTCTTTTCGCATGTGATTCATTTGGTTTCCAAAGTAACTGGAAAACTAACTGGAAGTTCAATGAAGTTGGTTGCCAATACTTTTCCAGCGGGAACTTTAAGCGGTGCACCAAAACACAGAGCCATGCAGTTAATAGAAGAAATCGAAAATACAAACCGCGCATTTTACGGCGGTGCCATTGGTTTCATGGACTTTGAAGGCAATTTCAATCACGCGATTATGATTCGGACTTTCCTTTCTAAAAATCATCAATTGCATTATCAGGCAGGCGCCGGAATCGTAGAAAGTTCATCGGAAGAAAGCGAAATGCAGGAAGTTTATAATAAATTAGGTGCTTTGAATAAAGCGCTCGAATTAGCAGAAACGATTTAAATTTAGGATTTGAGATTCAGGAATTAGGATTTAAAAAATATTATGAAAAAGATAGCCGTTATAGACAATTACGACAGTTTCACTTATAACTTAGTTCACTATTTAGAAGATTTGAACACACAAGTTACGGTTTTCAGAAACGACGAATTTGAATTGGAAGAATTACAGTCTTTCGACAAAATTCTACTTTCTCCAGGACCAGGAATTCCAGATGAAGCGGGTTTGCTGAAAGCTGTGATTTCAAAATATGCCGAATGCAAAAGCATTCTCGGCGTTTGTCTTGGTCAACAAGCCATTGGAGAAGTTTTTGGCGGAAGTTTAATCAATCTTGAAAAAGTCTATCATGGAGTTGCTACAAAAATCACTCAATCCGTTACAGATGAAAATCTTTTCAATGGCTTGCCAAATGATTTTGAAGTTGGTCGTTATCATTCTTGGGTTGTTTCAAATGTTGATTTCCCAACCGTTTTAGAAATCACTTCAACCGATGAAAATGGACAAATCATGTCATTACGCCACAAAACCTTAAACGTGAAAGGCGTGCAATTCCATCCAGAAAGCGTGTTGACACCTTTTGGTAAACAAATACTAGAAAATTGGGTTAATGCCTAACGCTCATGAAAACAATACTAAACCGCTTAATAAATCACGAAACGCTATCAAAAGCGGAGGCCAAAGAAGTTTTGGTTAATATTTCGTCAGGGCAATATAATCCGAGCCAGATTGCTTCGTTTCTGACCGTGTACATGATGCGAAACATCACCATTGAAGAACTATCAGGTTTTCGGGAAGCACTTTTAGAACTTTGCATTCCAGTCGATTTTTCAGGTTACAATACTATCGATTTGTGCGGAACCGGTGGTGATGGAAAAGAAACGTTCAATATTTCAACGTTGGCTTCATTTGTAGTTGCGGGTTCAGGAATTCATGTTGCAAAGCACGGAAATTATGGCGTTTCTTCTATTTCGGGTTCTAGTAATGTGATGGAAAATTTAGGTGTAAAATTCAGCAACGAAAAAAATTTTCTTGACAAATGCATGGACGAAGCGAATATTGCTATTCTTCACGCACCGTTATTTCATCCAGCGATGAAGAATGTTGGTCCAATAAGAAAAGAACTGGGTGTCAAAACGTTCTTCAACATGCTTGGTCCCATGGTAAATCCATCGTTTCCCAATAATCAACTGGTTGGAGTATTTAGTCTAGAATTAGCTAGGATATATGCTTATCTATATCAAAATACAAATGTGAATTACACCATTCTTCACGCATTGGACGGTTATGATGAAATTTCATTAACTGCCGATGCGAAGATGATTACCAAAAATGCTGAAAGTATTGTTAGCGCTGATGATTTTCAAATAAAGAAATTGTTTTTTGAGGAAATAAAAGGTGGAGAAACTATTGAAGAATCAGCACAAATTTTCATGAACATCATTTCCGGAAAAGGAACTGAAGCACAGCAAAACGTGGTTTGTGCCAATGCGGCTTTAGCGATATCAACAGTTGAAAACTCATCCATAATCAACGCTTTTGCGAAAGCCAAAGAAAGTTTACAATCCAGAAAAGCATTAGAAAAATTACAAAAACTGCAACAAATCAGCAAGAACGCATGAATATATTAGATCAAATAATCGCCAGTAAAAAGTTAGAAGTAGCTTTAAAAAAGCGAATTGTTTCAGTTGCGCAATTGGAAAACTCCGATTTGTTTAATAAAAAAACAAACTCGTTGAGCAAGTCAATAGTCAATTCGCCATTCGGAATAATTGCAGAACACAAACGTCGATCGCCTTCTAAAGCCGCAATTAACAACGGTTTTTCGGTGGAAGAAGTGGTGAAAGGTTATGAAAATGCTGGGGCTTCTGGAATTTCGATTTTAACAGACACGCAGTATTTTGGCGGATCGTTAGACGATTTGCATTTTGCAAGAGCGTCTGTTCAAATTCCATTACTGCGCAAAGAGTTCATTGTTGATGAATACCAATTGCTTGAAGCAAAAGCTTTTGGTGCTGATGCAATTCTATTGATTGCCGCGGTTTTATCTAGACAAGAAATCAAACAACTTTCGGAATTTGCACAATCGCTAGCTTTAGAAGCTTTGTTAGAAGTCCACAATCAGGAAGAATTAGAGAAAAGCATTATGCCCAGCCTTGATTTGATTGGTGTCAACAATAGAAATTTAAAAACTTTCGAAGTCAGTTTGAAGAAAAGTATTGACTTAGCGAATCACATTCCGAAAGATTTTGTAACCATTTCCGAAAGCGGATTGACGTCAACTGAAGATATCAAACTATTAAAAAATCATGGATTTCAAGGATTTCTTATTGGAGAAAACTTTATGAAGACTAATAATCCAGGAAAAAGTTTGAAGCAATTTATCAATCAATTAAAGGTGTAATGGTAATCAAAATCAAAATGTGCGGAATGAAATTCTCTGATAATATCAGCGAAATTGCATTGTTGCAACCTGATTTTATGGGTTTCATTTTCTATGAAAAGTCGCCTCGTAATTTTGAAAATGATATCCCAGATTTACCAAAATCAATTAACAAAGTTGGTGTATTTGTGAACGCATCATTTGAAGAGATTCTTGAAAAAACTATCAAATTTCAATTGGATTTGGTACAGCTACACGGAGATGAAAGTCCTGAATTTTGTCATTTGTTACAACAAAATAAAATTAAAGTAATTAAAGCATTTAGTATTTATAACCAATTTAATTTTAATGAATTAAAAAAATATAATAAATTTTGTGATTATTTCCTTTTTGATACAAAAGGAACCAATTACGGTGGAAACGGTTATACATTTGATTGGACCGTTTTAGAAAATTATCAATTAGACAAACCCTATTTTTTAAGTGGTGGTATTGGCATTGAAAATATCGAAGAAGTAAAATCATTTTTTACAAAAAACTACTCAAAAAATTGCATAGCTATTGACTGCAATAGCAAACTGG
>JAYVNT010000003.1:0-2530 GCA_043758285.1 Flavobacterium sp. | reverse complement strand
TCAACATTGTGAATGGGATTAGTTTGGAAGTGAGTATTGAAATTATCAGATGATAAGATTCATAAATATCCTTACCATTTTTACACTGATTTAGCAATTTTTTCAAGAATATGGTGACTTTCTCCAAACTTACAAAGTGAATCGCAATGATGGCGTAAATCGCAAAACAAGATATAATTGATTGGAAAATTGACGCTTTTTATAGATGGTCTTGAAAGTTGCATTCTCACATCTTTCTCGCGCTTGTCCGGAATAATGATATAAAATACCTCATCTCCATCGGCAATGGAATATGCCAGATCAGTCAATCGCAAAATACCTGAATAAATACTTGTGCTTTTTTCCACTTCAAATGCTCCGATAATGTTGTTTGTTCCTTTTTCAAACCAAAGAACATCAATTAATTTGATTGTGTTTTGAGTGTCTTTGTAAGTATTAATTTGCGGAAAGACTCCAAGGCAAAGAAATGAAAAACTGGAATCGTTATATGATTTCGATTTGTCGTTCACAGCACAAATCACATCATAACCCAATGCAGCTCCGATCTTTAATAAACGGAATTGCATTTCGCTATGCAAACTCTTTTCTTGCTTATCTTCCTGAATTTCTTTCTGCCTTTTAGTAATTACATTTTCTAATTTATCCCGTTCTGGTTGAGAAAGATACACATCAGAGCCAGTTACAATTCTTTGTGCCCCGATTTCAAACATCAGTCCGGCAATTGCACCAAGGTCGGTTGAGAATTCATTCTTGTACTTATTGTTTACATCAACTAATACTTCACGAATTTTCAAATACTCAGCCCACGAACCTAATTTCTTATTGTCATTAAACAAGGCATTAAAACCGTTGATAATAGCCGTGTTGAAAGGCGGAATTATGGTAGGGTGAAGAAAATAAAGAATGCTGGCAACTGCTGGTACGAGTCCTTTTATCTTAAAGGAATTAAGACGAACAATTTCCTTTATGATCTGATTTTCGTTTGTTGCTTTCAATACATTTTCCAAAAACTGACCGAAAGCAATTTTGTTTTGTTCGTTTTCATAAATGTCCGGAATTCTCAATTTTGGTTTCCAATAAAAAGGATGTGTAGCACCTTTAAAAACCTGTTTTTGTTCACTTATGCATGTAAGAACAAACTCCAATGAACTTTCTTTAAAATCATTTCCGAACTTCTTTTGTTTTATATCTTCAACAACCTGCATGACACCACGACGAATGGCACGAAATGCTTTTAGCCTGTCTTCATTATTGATGAACCAGGTGTTGTAAACCGATTCGTTATCTGACTTATATTGTTTAATGATATTGTCTAAGTTTGTTATGATGCCTATTAATCAAATGAACATTTTTTGTTTGTTATACTTGTTATAATTTTTACAAATGTACAAAATATTGAATTTAAAATAAGGATTGTCAGCAAAAAAATCTTTAAATTCAGTCGCAATCATTAAATTTACATAGTTGCAACTTATCAATCACAATTACTGGTGATGCACTAATCTGTTAGTGCATTTAACTAAAACAACAATAGCTCTTTGACTTCTTGATTTTCCACGATTTGATTTTTCTCATTAACATTAAGTAATTTTACTAATGGGGTTTTGTCGAACAACGAAGTATTCAAAATTTGCATTACTTCGTAAATTGAAAGTGGGCTTTTAGTCAAATGCTTGACGTATGCCACAATCAAATGCGAACAAATTGCTACCCAAAGATGTACCTTAACTGCATTTTCGGATTGACCCCAAAGTTTCTTAACAGTAAGATTTTGCTTTATCCATTTGAAGAAAATTTCAATTTGCCATCTGTTTTTATATAAATAAGCTACTTCAAGTGCTGAAACATCAAAATTGTTTGTCAAAAACGTTAGCACTTCATCATTTTTCTCATCGTAAAATTCTACGATACGAAGTTTCTCTGGATAAAGTCTTTTCGATTTGGCAATTGTAAGTTCAATTATCTTGTCGCTTCGTAAACCTGTTGATTGGTCAATATTGAAATTCTCCTCAATTACACAGTATCGCATGGTTGCTTTAGCTCTGGTTACAAAAAATGCACCTGCGTTATTGATGCGAAACAAGGCTTCAAAATCAACATATGCCTTATCCATCAGATAAATGGCATTAGCATAAAAGGTAATTACGTCAAGAGCATTACTATCATGATATTTTCCATCTGTAATGAAAATAAATTCTGGTATGCTGCCTCGTAAATCAATGAGGGTATGCATTTTTACTGCTCCACGTGAATATTTGCCTTCTGCCCAAGTAAACAAATTGATACTTACAGATATTGTCGTTGAATCCAAAGCGAATATCTCATTATCAATATCAAGATTAGGAATCGGACAGTCAGCGTACAAAGGACGAACAAGTTGTATTAAATAATTTCCGTAATCAGCAAAAATCATCCAATTGCGTCGTTCATTGGCACGAGAAAGGACTGAAGAGTCAACGTGTTTTTTGATACCCAAATGATAAAGTTGATGTTCGTGTGCTTGCAAACATGTGCTTATAGAGCGCAATGA
>JAYVNT010000002.1:0-2531 GCA_043758285.1 Flavobacterium sp. | reverse complement strand
CCCGATTAAGAGAATACATTGTAAAAGGATTTACAATGAATGATGATTTGCTGAAACAAGCAGGCGGCGGTAATTATTTTGAAGAATTACTGGCTCGTATCCGTGATATACGTTCGTCTGAAAAAGTGTTTTGGAGAAAGGTGCTTGATATTTATGCAACCAGTATTGATTACGACCCAAAGCTGGAAATGTCTATCCAGTTTTTTCAAACAGTGCAAAACAAAATGCACTGGGCAGCACACGGACACACAGCAGCAGAAATTATT
Source organism: Flavobacterium sp. (assembly GCA_043758285.1). Classification (GTDB taxonomy): domain Bacteria; phylum Bacteroidota; class Bacteroidia; order Flavobacteriales; family Flavobacteriaceae; genus Flavobacterium. Next base: position 2,265 of record JAYVNT010000002.1, on the reverse strand, counting down.
TATCAACGTATTGATGCGAAAAAACCAAATCTTGGTTTAACACATATTAAAGGAAGCAAACCTACCAAGCAGGAAACCGAAATAGCTAAAAACTATTTGAATGAAGATGAACTGAATGTGCTGAATAGAATGGTAACAGCTTATTTAGAGTTGGCAGAGTTACAGGCACTCAACCGCAAGCCAATGTATATGAAAGACTGGATAGAACGCTTAGATGATTTCGTAAGAATGACAGGAAATAATATTTTACAAAATGCAGGAACAGTGAGCCATCAGCAAGCATTAAAAAAAGCAAATGTGGAGTATGAGAAATACAAAGAGCAAACAAAAAACGAACTATCCGAAGCAGAAAAACACTTTGTAAAACAAATAGAAACAACTGCAAAAAAACTTAACCCTAAGAAGCCTAAAAAATAATGAGCAGTTATTCTATTTCACCCAAATTAAAATCGAACCGGGTTTTCATTTTGCAAAAAAGCGAATTGGAAAAACGCTTTGACCCTTTCTTTTATGTTCCCGAATTGTTGGAACTTGAAAAGAAAGTGTTAGCCAAGCAGCCAAAGAAATTAAGGGATTATGTTTTAAGTGTATCAAGTGGAGCAACGCCAAAGACAACCGAAAGCGAATTGTATTATGCAGAAAAAGAAAACGGCATACCATTTTTAAGAGTGCAAAACCTTTCGCCAACAGGCGTTTTGGAATTTGACGACTGCAAATATATAAATCAGCAAACGCACAATGGAATGTTGAAACGCAGCCAGGTTTCAGCAGGCGATTTGTTAGTAAAAATTACAGGCGTTGGAAGAATGGCAGTTGCATCCGTAGCACCCGAAGGATTTATTGGCAATATTAATCAACACGTTTGTGTAATAAAAACAGGAAGCAAAGAAATTAGTGAAACACTTGCAGCATTTTTAAATTCCGATATTGGCGAAAAGTTGGCAAGCCGAAGAAGTGCAGGCGGAACAAGACCAGCATTAGATTATCCTGCATTGCTTTCTATACCAATTATTGAAGACAAAAGAATTTTAGAAATTACAGCCAAAGTAATTAAACAGAAACAAAAGAACGAAGCGGAAGCCGAAAAATTACTTTCAAGCATTGATGATTATTTGTTGAAGGAATTAGGAATTAAATTGCCAGAACCGCCTGAAAATACTTTGAAGAATAGAATGTTTGTCGTTCCAGTAAGTCAACTTTCGGGAAATAGATTAGATGTAAACTATTATAACCCCCAAATATTAAGCTTAGTTAATCTTATAAAAAATTCCAAATATTCAACTCAATTAAAAAAAATATACATTTCCATTAGTACAGGTTTTAATAATGAAACAAGATTTATTGAAGATGGTATTAAGTTTTTAAGAACCCAAAACATTCGACCAGTTGAACTTGATGTTGAAAATACTTTATTTACTAAGGATGAAACTGTAAGAATTACAAGTATTGGAGATTTACTCTTTACAAGAATTGGTGTAGGTGTCGGTGATGTAGCATATAATGACAAAGGTGATTTTGCAATTAGCGATAATGTCATTTGTTTAAAATTGAATAATGATGAGATTGGAAAATTCATTTCCTTGTTTTTAAATACAGAATTGGGTAGAGTGCTTTTAAACAGAGAAAAAAGAGATACGGCAAGGGCAATAATTAGCTATGAGAATATTCTAAACTTACCAATTCCAGTCCCCCCGCTAGACAAACAAAAAGAAATAGCAAAACACATAACAGACATAAGACAACAAGCACAGCAACTAAAAGACAAAACAAAAGAGCTATTGAAAACAGCAAGTGAGGAAATAGAAAAGATACTGCTTACTTAGCCAACGCACCAAGTCAGGCACATTTGCAAGGCACACAAAGCCAACACACAAAAGCCAACCTTGCAAAAGAGCCTGCCTTGTGCCAACGCACAGGCAACACTCTGCGGTTGGACACAGACCCACATTGTAGATGAGCGAGGAGAAAGGGCGAACACATAACAGGGGGTTTGCCAAAATACGGGCTGACGGAAGTTATCTTCGGCTTTTGGTAATTCTATTGTGCTTCATATCGGGCTGGACATTATCTATTTAGCTTTTTGTTGTTATCTTCATCTTCAGTTTTTCAATCATCATCAGTACCGGGCTGACGGAATACTAATTCCCGTACTTCGGCAAGCCCTGTCCGTTATAAGCAAGCCTAAAGGACGACCGTGCAACCATCAGACGAACACCAAAACGACCAGACTTTTGTGACTTCCAAACTAACTTTCGGGCGACAAGA
>JAYVNT010000001.1:0-2534 GCA_043758285.1 Flavobacterium sp. | reverse complement strand
CTTGATGTCCAACATCCCAAACCAACAAATCATTGGGTGTATCAAAAACATAATGCAGCGCAATCGTCAATTCAACAACACCAAGAGATGCACCAAGATGCCCTTCTTTTACGGAGACAATGTCAATGATAAACTCCCGCAATTCTTTCGCCAATTGTGGCAATTGCGAAATAGCTAATTTTCGTAAATCAGTTGGGTTGACAATATCTTGGAGCAATTTTTTTGACATGAGACAAATGTACGAATTGAAATTGTATTTTTGTTTTATGGAAAACCCTTTCACCGACGACTATTTTATGAAGAAAGCTTTGCAAGAAGCTGAAGCGGCTTTTGAGAAAGGTGAAATTCCTATTGGTGCCGTGATTGTTATTGATAATAAAATAATTGCCAGAACACATAACCTAACCGAAATGCTCAACGATGTTACAGCTCATGCCGAAATGCAAGCCATTACGTCTGCTGCTAATTTCATTGGCGGAAAATATTTAAAAGGATGCACAATTTATGTAACTATCGAACCTTGCCAGATGTGTGCCGGTGCTTTGTATTGGAGCCAAATATCCAAAATAGTCTTTGGTGCTTCCGATGACCAACGTGGTTTCGAGAACTTAGGCACTACAATCCATCCAAAAACTCAAGTCATAAAAGGCGTTTTAGCCAATGAATGTTCAGAGTTAATGCTGCGTTTTTTCGCTTCAAGAAGGAAATAAAAAAACCGCCAATCTCTCGAAAGGCGGTTTCTTTTATTTTTCTGAAATCTCTTTTCCTTTTTCATCAAAGAAATGATATTCAAAATACGTGTAAGCGTCACGAGGTATGATTTTCACCCACTTTTTATGTTCAAAAAACCATTTTGAACGTAATGATGGAAAACCTTTTTTAAGGTATGCTGCCACAAAAGGATGCACATTTAATGTCAATTTTTTATGGTCTTTAACTAGTTTTTCAAGAGAAAAAGCAATCGTGTCAATAATCTGAATTGGTGCATCAATATCGCTCGTCAGATTGTTTGGATTTTCTTCCCTTGTTTCAATATTTACTTCTGGTCTTACCCTTTGTCTTGTAATTTGGACTAAACCAAATTTGCTTGGTGGCAAGATTTTGTGTTTCGCTTTATCATCGCTCATTTCATCCCTAAGGAAGTTGAACAACACTTGACGATTGTCTGGATCTTTCAAATCGATAAAGTCAACAACAATAATTCCTCCCATATCCCGAAGACGTAACTGTCTTGCGATTTCTGCTGCGGCAATCATGTTTACCTCCATGGCTGTATCTTCTTGATTATTGGCTTTGTTAGAACGGTTTCCGCTGTTCACGTCAATAACGTGCAAAGCTTCGGTGTGTTCTATAATCAAATAGGCGCCTTTACTCATCGATACTGTTCGTCCAAAAGAAGTTTTTATCTGTCTTTCGATATGATATTTTTCAAACAATTGTGTGTCTTTCGATTGATAAAACTTAACAATCTTTTGTTTATCCGGAGCTATTTCGGCTAAATAGTCCTTTGTTTCTTGATACAACTCTTCATCATCTATTTGAATACTCGTAAAAGTATCGTTGAATACATCTCTAAGTATCGAAGAAGCTTTATTAAGCTCTCCCAACACTTTGGATGGATGAGGTGCAGTTGGTATTTTTTTACTCATTGCAATCCACCTATTCATAAGGTTTTGCAAATCTTTTTCTAATTCGGCTATGCTTTTGCCTTCTGCTACTGTTCTCACAATAACACCAAAACCTTTTTGTTTGATAGATTGTACAAGCTTCTTCAGTCTGTCTTTTTCATCTTTAGCTTCTATTTTTTGCGAAACAGAAACGCGATCCGAAAAAGGCACTAAAACTAAAAATCGTCCCGCGAATGAAAGCTCACAGCTTATTCTCGGACCTTTTGTAGAAATAGGTTCTTTGACTACTTGTACTAATATTGATTGGTTGGCGTTCAGAATATCTGCAACGGCACCATCTTTATCAATTTCTTTCTCAAACTGAAAGTTTTTTAGGGAGAAATCTTTTAGTTTACCTGCGCTTACAAGTTTTATGAATTTCAAATAAGAAGCAAAACTTGGACCCAAATCGTGATAATGTAAAAAGGCATCTTTTTCGTAGCCAACATTTACAAAAGCAGCGTTCAATCCAGCAACGGGTTTCCTGATTTTGGCAATAAATATATCGCCAACTTGGAAGTTGCTTGTTTCTTCTTGTTTGTGTAATTCAATTAGTTTTCCATCTTTTAATAAGGCAAAATCTACAGCGTCAGCACTAGATCTAATGATTAGTTCTTTATTCACTTTGTAAATTTTTATCTGTATTTTAGGTTTGTTGTTTTAGATTTGTTGTTTATAGCTATTAACCATAAACGCTATATCATAAACCATAAACTGTTTGCTACAGATGGATTAAACATTTTAAACAGGTATTGTTTTTTTACCCGGTGAAATCTCTCGATTTCAATTTCAATGAACTTTTTTTAAATAAAGAAAAGTAGTTTAAAACTACTTTTTCTTTTTGTGACGGTTAGCTCTCGCTCGCTT